>CAYFTY010000511.1:0-4061 GCA_964346045.1 uncultured Bradymonadales bacterium
CTCTAGAAAATCGAGTTTCGTCATCATGATTTCGGTGACGTTTTGTCCAACGGACTTCCCGTTCCAGGGGTGGGTCGGATCACTCTTTGCCAGCACGATGCCGTCTCTGGAGAGTGTGCCCTCGTAGGCCATGAATTTCTCAGATGAATGGCCGTCTGGAAAGAAGCCCGGATAGCTCACGACATGTCGCAAGGCCTTTATGCGTCGAGGGTCCCTGTCGAAATAGACGATATCATAATCGTCTGGGGCGTCGCCCGTGGCTTCCTCGGACATGACCGGCACGCAGAGTTCAGATCTCTTTGGGGCGGATGAGCTTGACCAGACGCCATTCGCCCTGGCGCCTCGCCGCGTTTGCCCATTGGCTCTCATCGATCTCGAGGACCGCCACGTTGCATGTGGTGATCCGATGGTACTCGCCGCAGAAGTACTCGACGACGTCTTCCCACCCGGGGTTATGACCGATGACGGCGACCGTATCTGGATCGTCGATGGCTTCGATGGCCTCGATAACCTCGTCGACACCTGCGTGATAGAGCGAACGGGTACATTCGATCTCGGGTTCGGGGTCGAAGGCTACTTTCATGCGCTTCCAGGTCTCCCGGGTACGCTCAGAATCTGATGAAATGACGTGCTCGGGAGTCCATTCATGCTCGGCCAGATATTCGCCGATGCGTGGGGCATCGCGGCGTCCGCGCTTGTTGAGAGGGCGGGAGTGATCGTCGGGTGCGTCGCTCTTCCAGGAGCTTTTCGCATGGCGAATCACGAGTAAACGGAGCATCGAATCCCTCAGAGATGTCCGGCTTCTTCGAGCCAGGTCAGAGTAGGACGAAGTACGTCTTCGGCCAGCCGAAATTCGACGCCCAGTTCGTCACGGGCTTTGGAATTGTCGACGAACCAGTACTTCGTCGCGTACGGAATGACATTTGGATTGTAGGGCAGTGGCAGCCGCAATGCGACGCCCATACGCGTGAGTCCTTTGAGCATGCCGGTCGGAACGGTGACGATCGGAGCCGATTTGCCGAGCACTTCGCAGGTCTTTTCGGCGAGCTCGCGGATCGAGAGATTCTCGCCGCCAAGGATGTAGCGCTCTCCCGGTCGCCCCTTTTCGAGTGCCCGTACCGTGCCGAGAGCGACGTCTTCGACATGGGTGATCGACGTGCCGCCGCGCGAGACCAATACCGGCCAGCTCGTTGCAAAGTCGACGAGGTTTCCTGCAGTCACGAAGTCATGATCCTGCGGCCCGTAGACCTCGGCGGGGTTGATCATCACGACGTCGGCTTCGTGGGCTTTGACATACTCGTCGCAGATTTTCTCGGCCTCATGCTTGCTGTGCGCGTAGACCATCTCGGGGTCGGTGAGGGTGAATTCGCTTTCCTCGTCAATCAGCTCGGGGGTCTCCGTGCCGTTTATTCCAATGATGCTCGAGCAGTACACGACACGCTTATTTCCCTGTTCGATCGCGGCTTCGAGAATGTTCCTCGTTCCGCCCTCCACGATCTCTTTCATGTGGGGCGACATGATATCATCCCACGACGACGGGCTTGCCAGGTGGATGACTGCGTCGCAATCCGACATGCCCTGACTCATCGATTCGGCGTCGCGAACATCTCCGACGAAACGCTCCCAATCGAGCCCTTCGATACGATCGGTATTGCTCGTCTGGCGCACGAGGCATTTTACCTCGTAGCCCTCGTCGAGCGGGGTTTTGCCCACATACGAGCCGATGAATCCATTGCCGCCGGTAACGAAGATCTTCATGTGTGCATCTCACTCGAGCAGGGGAAAGCGGCCTATCGCTATCGCGGAGTCGCCGAGGTTGCAAGGCTTTCGATGCGCCGGTTAGAGTCGGGCAACGAGCGGTTGGGGAAGTACATGGAGAGACCGAAATCCGAAGTCGATGAAGAGGCGATCGCGCTTGCCGAGGCGGCGCTTGGCCATTCGTTCGACGGCTACAGGCGCGATGTAGAGACGCTTCGTGACCTCATCGAGATGCGTGTCGCGCAGATCGTCGAGCATCACTTTGGTCGCCTGCCTCAGATGCTCTATCGCATGGACATCCCCGAGAACAAGGTCGATGCAGCATTCGCGGCAGCGCAGTCGAGCGATGAGGTGCCAGGGCGTCTGGCCCAGATCATTGTCGAGAGGCTGAAATCGATTTCGAACGCACGCCGTGCCTGTGGAGACGACCCATGAGCTTGCGCATCGAACGTATCGACGATGCGCGGGACTTCGATCATATCGGTCGGGCGCTGGCTCGACACGTCACGCACTCGGTCGCCCGTCAAGTCGGCGACATGGTCGATCCGCGCACGAATCCATGGTTTCGACACGGCGCCGCAGCTTCTTTCGGAGCATTTCGAGGCCGCGAGCCGCTCGGTCGCGTCATCGCACACATCGACTACCGGTGGCTTGCCGAAGAACGTCCCGCCCTCGGCCGGCTGGGTTTACTCGAATTTGCGCGCACTCCCGAGGTCGCGCGTGCACTGCTCGAAAGAGCCGAGGATTGGCTGCGCGAGCAGGGATGCTCGCGAGTCGTCGGGCCCATCGACCCACGAGGTATCCTCTCGGGAGGGGTGATGACCGCTGGCTTTGACGAGCCGATGATGATCGACACACCGCATAACCCCAGCTTTTATGCCTCACGTCTCGAAGAGAATGGCTATCGCGACCTCGCGACGCTTCTTGCATGGCGCTACTACCTGGGGCGCTTGCCTGTGGCGGTGCGACAGATCTCGCACGCGGTGTCGACCCGACCGGGGCTCGAGCTCGAGCATGTGAACCGGGATCGTTTCGAGTGGGAGCTCGACCGAATCACTTCTGTCTACAATGAGGCATGGAGCACCAATTGGGGTTTTGTTCCCGTCGATCGCGAAGAGATGCGTCATTTCCTCTGCGAGGGTCGACGTGTCGATCCGAGTATGTCGTTCGTGGCCACGGTCGATGGTGAGCCAGCGGCGATCGCCATCGCCTGCCCGAATTACTCGGAATGGGATGCTTCGTTCGACCCGACCCAATCGACTTTCGGATGGCTGGCTGCTCGCGCCAGGGCTGCTGTCGACCCGCCAAAGGGTTTTCGGCAGATGCTCTTTGGGGTCGTGCCTCGATATCGGGGGCGTGCGATTGGAGGTCTCGGTATTCACCTCTACGCGCGAGTGGTCGCGGCCGCCCGAGCGAACGGCTGCGAATACGGCGAGTCGATGTGGACGCTCTCGGTTCAAGATGTGCTCAATGGAGGCCTCGCGCTGATGGGAGCCGAAAAGATCAAAGAGTATCGCGTCTTTCAAAAGGATCTTTGACCGACCTCGGCTCGTGACTAATTTGATTGGTAGAAAAGCTCGTGCAGCCCGGCCATGAATGGCGGGTGCAATATCGATAAGACCTGTTTGTCGTTGGGGTGAAAGAAGCGCTCGAGGTCATTCCTCGAGTGGTGCACTCCGCGGCGCTAAGGCGAAAGGAGGAAGGTATGCGATACGATAAATTCACCATCAAGAGCCGCGAAGCTCTTGCCGATGCTCAGGAGTTTGCCGAGACGGCAGACAACCCTGAAGTCACGCCGATTCATCTACTCAAAGCGCTACTGGCCCAGGAAGACGGCATCGTCGTACCGATCATGAATAAGCTCGGGACGAATATCGATCGCGTGCGACGCGGCGTCGATTCGGCCATCTCGAAACTCCCGAAGGTCACGGGCGCGAACGTCTACATGTCGAATGACTTCCGTGAGGCACTGAAGAAGTCGCAGGCTGAAGCCGACAAACTCAAAGACGAATACGTCTCGACCGAACATCTCTTGCTCGCTCTCACCGATGCACCCGACACAAAAGACGTGCTCGCTGACGTTACCGTGAATCGGGACCGCGTCCTGGAAGCCATGCAGGAAGTCCGGGGCTCGCAGCGTGTCACCGACCAGGATCCCGAGGGCAAATATCAGGCGCTCGAGAAATATACGAAGGATCTGACTCGCGCCGCTGCGAACGGCAAGCTCGATCCTGTGATCGGGCGCGACGAAGAGATTCGCCGCGCACTGCAGGTCTTGAGTCGCCGCACCAAGAATAATCCCG
>CAYFTY010000512.1:0-4061 GCA_964346045.1 uncultured Bradymonadales bacterium
AGGGGCCGCGCGCGTTCTACGAGGGGCCTGTGGCAAAGGCGATCGCCGAGGCCGTTCAGAGCAACGAAGGCATCCTCACCGAGCAAGATTTACGTGATTATTCCGTGACCTGGCGAAAGCCGATCCGCGGTGAATATCGGGGCGAATACGAGGTGTTTTCGATGCCGCCGCCGTCGTCGGGTGGGGTGGCCATCGTCGCGGCCCTGAACATCTTGAACGGCTTCGACCTGCGCACTCTGGGGTGGACGCCGGCCGGAGTTCACATGATCTCCGAAGCTCTCAAGCACGTATTCGCGGACCGGGCGCGATGGCTCGGAGATGCCGATTACGTCGCGGTCCCGGTCGAACGGCTCACGTCGCTGGAATATGCCGCCGAGCTTCGCGCAAGAATCCTGCCATGGACCGTTCGCGACCTCGACGACTACGGGACGGCGAAACCTGGACCCGACGATGCCGGAACCTCGCACGTCAGTATCATCGATCGACGCGGAAACATGCTGGCCTGCACATCTACGGTCAATACGTCATTCGGCTCGAAAGTCTTCGTCGAACCCTATGGGCTCATCTTGAACAACGAGATGGGGGACTTCACGGCGCAGCCGGGTGTGCCCAATAATTACGGGCTGGTTGGAACCGAACGAAACGCAGTCGCGCCTGGAAAGCGCCCCCTGAGTTCGATGAGCCCCACGCTCGTCTTGCGTGGCGACCAACCTTTCATGGCCGTCGGGGCGAGCGGCGGGCCGACAATCATCACGGGCACGCTTCTGTCCATGATTCGTATCATCGATTATGGTCAGACGCCGGCCGAGGCCATCGCTGCCGATCGGCTGCATCATCAGTGGATGCCTGAGAAGCTCTTCGTTGAGGGCATCGAAGACTGGTTCGTCCACGACCTCGAAAAGCGGGGCCACGAGGTGTCTGTGTGGTCGGCGTTCAACAGCGTTCAAATGGTCGTCGTCGACGATAATGACCTGGTCGGAGTTTCGGACCCAAGGAAATTGGGAAGGCCGGCTGCTCCGAAATAAGGAGAAGATCATGGAAGATCTCAAAGGCGGAACACTCGCCCTCGAGCATCGGTATGATGTCGAGAACGACGAAGGACGGATCTCTCAGGCGCTCGTATATCGGGCGACCCAGAAGCCATTTGATCGGCCTGTCTGGGTTCGGGTCTACGACTCGATTGAGACCTCGAACGAGGCGGATTCTCTGACCGCGCGCATCAAAGAATCATGCCGCGAGGTCAGTGAACTCACCCACGATGGTGTCCTGCGGGTCGTGGATTACGGGGAGATCGGACGCGGGCTGCCGTTCGTGGTCAGCGAACGCTGCAAGGGGCCAGCGCTCTCGGATTGGTTGGAATCTCAGGGCACTCTCGGGGTCGACTCCGTTGTCCAACTCGTCCAACGTCTCGCAGACATCGTCGGGAAGGCTCATGAAATGGGGATGTACCACGGATCGCTCGGAACCCACGCCGTCTGGGTACCCGGTGAGGCGATCGACGATGCTCGTGTTGCGGGATTTGCCCTCGGCTTGACAATGAGCGAATTGCGGGCGCTCGAAGACGCGATTCTTTCCTACGATTCACTCGCGCCTCTGGCTCCCGAGTTTTTCGAAGACGAAGACTGTGAGCCTTCGAGGCGTTCAGATGTCTATTCGCTGGCGGCGATCGCCTACACGGCTCTTGGCGGAGTCCATCCGTATTTTGAGGATGTCACAGACACAAGTGAAGGACTCCTGCGTATCAAGCGAGGGGAAGTCCGGGAACTCGCCGAGCTCGGGGTGAACGAAGCGATCAGTGATGTGGTGATGCGAGGAATTGCCGCCGACCCTGACGAGCGACCCTCCGATGTCTGGCACTTCGCCAGCCAGCTGGCCGAGGCGGCTGCGCCCGACACCGAGCCAGCAGAAGAAGAGATCGAAGAGTTCTCTGAAATCGACCGTTCGGATGATCTCATCGAGCTTCCGACCGAGGTGCATGACCAGGTGGAACCGACGCCGGGCGGCACATTTATCGGATTGCTCGTCCTGTTCCTGATTCTCTCGAATATCGGCTGGTTGATGTGGTCTTCTTCGGCCCAGAAGGCGGTCGCGTTGCCTGAATCGACCGAACGCGAAGTTCTGAAGCGTCGCGTTCAGATCTCGACCGACCCGGATGGAGCGAAGGTGACTAAGATAGGAGGCGGCCCCGAGCAAGAGCTCGGTCTCACTCCTTTACTCATTGATCCGGCGATTGGAGGCGGGAGCGTTCAGGTTCGACTCGAAAAGAACGGTTTCGAGCCCATGAACGTCCGAATCGAAGAGCAAGAAGAAGATCAGCAGGTCGTCATTGACCTGCTGGAGTCGCCGTAGAAGCAGTCGTGGACTTTCGAGTGCGAGTAGGTCGGTAGGATGTTGGGAAATGAACTTGGGAAGGTTCTGGGAAATGTCTTGTGATAGGACATTTGAAAGGAAGCAACCTGCCTCGCACTCGAAAGGCCACGACGAATGATCAACGAACGTCGGCGATTTTCCACTATTTGTGTAATTTGTCAATCCTACTGTTATTCAACGTAGGACCTGCCGCCGGAAAGTCAACCCACAGAGGCCGCTCCTCACTATCCACGACACTGATAGCAACGTCATCTTCCCATCGAAGTATTCCTCAGGAGGATCCCAATGAACGATGATCCGCGACTGGCCGAAAAAGTTCTCTATATCGAGCGCGCCCGGCTCGAAGAGCAGGGGGGGCTTGGCCATGGGTTCTCAACCGATGAAGCCGGTCTCTATCCGTTGATCAACCGCGAGGGTTCGTTTCTGGCGCGAGCCGAGCTTGAAGAAGATCCGGCGCGTAAGCAGGCGATTCCTTATGTGGTCGTCCATGACAATGATGGTAGGGTTTTTACGATGGGCCGAAAGCGCACCCAGACCGAAGCACGCCTGCACGGCAAATTATCCTTTGGGATCGGCGGCCATATCCCCGATGACATCGCCCGTGAAAGGGATCGTCTCGACGCCGGAATGCGCCGCGAGCTTCATGAGGAGCTGCATATTTCAGAATCGGTTGTGCCGATCTATCGCGGCATCCTGAACGACGATACGAATGCTGTCGGACGTGTCCACATGGGGCTCGTTTTTACATGCCTTGCTGATCCTGACGAGGTGAGCGTGCGCGAGCGCGACAAGATGAGCGGCGAGTGGCTCACTCTCGACACTTTGGAGTCGCGGCGGGAGCGGGTCGAGAGGTGGGCTGATTTTCTTTTGGAGGACGGACCAACCGGGGTTACCTCCTAGACGATGGCTCGAGTCGAAAGGCTCGTATGCGGTGGGGGATTGCGACGATCATCGCGGTTGTCGTGCTCGCGGCATTTGTGATTCTGCGCCTCGGAAGCCAGGGCTTGGCATACGATCGTCATCTGGCCGAGGGTGTCGAAGAATTGCAGGTCGCCGCGGGTGGAGACGCGGATGCTTACCCTCGAGCAGCGGACTCGTTTCGTGAGGCCTCCGTCCTCTCCTTCCTAGACGACTACCCGGTTTTTTTACTGAGCGCGACGAATCGAATGCAATCGATCCGCGCGGGCAAGCCGGATGATATGCCGAACCAGCCCTACTACGAGGCGATGAGCCAGGGTGAATTTGATGAGGGGTGCCGCCTGGCAGCCGATTTCGAGGCCGAGCGAGCCGCAGAGTACGCGGTTCGTCTCTGCAAGACGATGCGTGGCTCAGACGAAGAGCCCGTGCAGTAGGTTGGATGTCTGCTCGACGTCTTTCGCGTCGACCACAAAAGAAAGCCTCGAGCGGGAAATGAAAATCGCGTCACACTCGATGCCTTCGTCGTTCAGGAGGCTTCGGCATCGCAAGACCCAGCGAGTGGTGCCTCCGACGCCGTCACCGACCACGCTGACCAGTCCGCAATCTCGACTCTCTACCTCAGGCGAAATCTTCTGCAGATCTTCGACCAGCGAGGCATCGTGTACGTTCTCGAGGTTCAAGAAGAGCTCGACCTGTCGTCCTGGCTCCCATTCGAGGGAGACGCAGTCGAGGCTTTCGAGCCGTTCGACAACGAGATCAGCGCCCGTGGTGGC
>CAYFTY010000513.1:0-4059 GCA_964346045.1 uncultured Bradymonadales bacterium
GTCATCGACGAGCTGACCGGTGATCGCCAGGGTGACCGGCCACGTACACCGTCAGCTCGTCGATGACCCAGAGATCCCGCGCGTGCTGCGAAAAGCCACGGACCACGACATCAAGGAGGCCGATCGCAACGAAGAACGTGAGCGAGAGGCCTACGTCTTTGCGCTGAAACGAATTCAGGCCCGCGGGCTTCCCATGAAGCTCGTCCGAGCGCAGTATATGCAGGACGGCTCGCGGATCGTCTTCTACTTCTCGGCCGATGGTCGCATCGATTTTCGCGATCTGGTCAAAGACCTGGCTCACCAATTTCGAACGCGCATCGAAATGCATCAGATCGGTGTACGTGACGGAACCCGCATGATCGGCGGAATCGGCCCATGCGGACGCGAGCTATGCTGCAGCACCTTCCTCGAAAATTTCGCCCCCGTCTCGATACGCATGGCCAAAGATCAGGGACTGACGCTCAATCCCGCGAAGGTCTCGGGCATGTGTGGCCGACTCATGTGCTGCCTCGTCTACGAACAGCAGCTCTATCGACGGATGCGCAAGCGACTGCCGCGAGCCGGAACCTCGGTCAAGACGCCCGTCGGGCTTGGGACCGTCAAAGAAATCGACCCGATCAACCAGCGGGTCACGGTGATTCTCGAGGACTCCAACCGCAAGACCTTCGAGAATGACGATGTGATGCTCTACGACCCCAATGACCCCGGGCAAAAGGTCGACTCGAATAAGACCCCCGATGGCCAATGGGATGCACTCGAGCCCGACTCCCCTTCCAAATCCAAAAAACGTCGCGGCAGACGAAGACGCTCGTCGGGTAAGAAAAAATCCCCAAACGGCAACGAGAGCTCCGATAAAAAGACGAAAGACTCGAGTCGTCGACGCCGCCGCCGGAAGAAGAACGAGCCAGAGAACAAAAACGATGACGACTCCAAGTCGTCGTGACTCGATTTTTGCGAGTGTTTCGGGCTACTGATACCGTCTGGACAGGGGACGCCTCGGGTCTGTGCGCGATACAGTCCTTCGAATCAGGCGTTTGAGACGAGGGCTCGAAGATGAATCGACGATTACTACGCATCATTCTCATGGTCATCATGGCCGCACCAGCCGGTATGGCTGCCAGTGAAGTATGGGCTGAAGAACCCGACTGGCGCTCAATCGAAGCCGCGGCTCGGTCATTCTCTCGACAAACCGAGCGACGCGCCAAACGTTCTCCGCTCATCACCTCGACGGCCAAAGTTGCGCGACGCGCTGGCGCGAAGAAACCACGACAGGTCTTCGATTGGATGCGGGACAATATCGCTTTCGAAGCGTACGGCGGTGCGCTTCGAGGCGCCCGTGGGACCCTGATCGCAGAGGCTGGCAATAGCGTAGACCAGGCGATCCTCGCCTCGGAGATCCTCAAAGAAGGTGGTCATACCGTACGCTTCGTGCGCGGCCGGGCCTTCGAGCGCGATGCGGCAGATCTCATCCGCCAATTTGCAGGCGAGGCCTCGATTGTATCGCCGGCGGCCGTCGCGAGTGGAAAGGACTTTCCGGCCGCCGACCTCACCGACGACATTCGATTTGTCGGTGTCGTGACCGACCACGTCTGGCTCGAAGTAAAATGGAACGATAAATGGGTCCCCTTCGACCCCGTCCTCGCACCAACCTACGGAGTCGCAAAGGCCAAACCTCGCACCACCAGTGCCGAGATCTTCGACGACCTCGCCGGTACGATGCGTGTCGCCGTAAAGTCCTCGTTTCAGGACGACCAGGAGCGCACCCTCGCCACGCTCGAAGCCGACCTCGCAGAACTTGCCTACGACCATATTTCGCTGACCTTCGTTCCTGACCGCGGGCGCCCCGACCGCTTTCATGCCGCGCTTTCGCTCGGCTCCAGAACCGTGGTCTCGCCAGAGTCCATGCCGCGCAAGCAGGTACGAGAGCTAGAAATCGAGGTCAATCTCAAGCGTGGCAGACTACAGACGCGCTTCACCGAGACGCTGATCGCAGACTCGAATGTGGACTCGGTCTTTGGATACGACCAGCAGGCTTTCGACATCTCACTTTTTCCGGGTTGGACCACGCCCGAGGCGGCTGCCTATTTTGGCGACCTCGCCGTAAGCGAGGCTTCGGGTGATATTCGAGAGTACGCCCGAGCCGCTCGAAAGGGAGAGTCCGTTGACGTCACACGGGCATCGAATCGCGCCCACCGCGACCTCGGGTTTGTCCTCGCGACCGCTTTCTCGAGCCGGGTCGACCGAATCGCCCGAGAACTCGCCTACACAATGGGCGTCGAGCCGGTCTTTGGAGAGCCACGGATCGTGACCACTGCGATTTTGAGGCGCGGAGCCGAATACGATTATCGCATGAATGTCCGCGGCGAGGGGCTCACTGCGATTCCCAAGAAAGGAATCCCCCTCGCGTCGGCGTACGGTTTCCTTTCGATGATGGGGCATATCCTGCACGAACTCGAAGGTGAGCTTCTCGGTGAGCTCGCAGGCGAGAAGGTAATGACCGTCAAAGCGTTCTTCGATGCGGCGATGAAGCAACGCATCGCGTTGAAAACGATCGACTCAGGAAATGTCTCCCGGTTGAAGCGGATGGGCCTCGAGGGCTCCTCGCAAGCGGCGGTTCGAGAACGTGTCACGCGCAAAGGCGATATGGCACTGATGACCACCAGAGAGATTGATTTCGGCGACCAGAATGTGCGCGCCTGGTGGCTCTTGAATCCCGAGTCAGGTCATATCAGCGGTTCACTCGGCGAGGCGATGTTCAGCACCGACACGCGTCCCGAGGCAAACGAAAGCGGTGCCGCTGCGGCCATTGGAACGCTCGCGCTCACCAAGAGACTACGAGATGCGATCGACCGCTCTACAAGCGATTCGAATTCGAATCAGATGGTCTGCAAGGCGATGAACGACCTGCAGCGACTTGGACGTGCGTTTTGCGCCACGAAGAAAGCTCTCTCTCTACCGTCCGCGAGATCGTGCGCCGAAAAGAGCAGCGAAGGTGCCGACCTGGAAGAACAGCTTTTGCGACGGGCAAGCTGTGAGGACCGCACCGAAGCGTTCCGATGCGGGGTATCGATGTCGAAGGCATTGCTCACCGGCGAATTGACGGCTCTCTACACGGATCGCGACATCATGAAGAAGGGAGAGTTGAAGAAGGCGAAAGCGAAGTCGCGCAGAGCCACAGGGCTCACGTGCGCGCCCTGAGAGGCGGATCAGTAGGTTCGAGCGCTAACTCGGGTCGCGAAATTGCACCTCGATACTTCAACTCGAAATCCCCTGCACCAGGCTCGAATCGAAAGAGGCTCGCGAAATCGGCCGCGCCCTCTCGCACCGAAACCACGAGGTAGTCGACCCCGGGATGCGCTGCTTCGACAGGTTCTCCCGGCTGCGAAGGCATCGTCGCTGCAGCCACATCTTCCTCGCTGAAATAGTCCCCCACATCTGCATGACTGTGGACCACGACTTTCACCTCTTCTCCTCGGTCGTCGGCTTTGACGAACTCGAGCGGATTGATGATGTAGAAGGTCTCGGCCGTACGCGGATACGATTCGGGGTCGAGTTCATGATATTTATTGGCCAGATTCTCGCACTTCATCCATCGAGTGTTTCCCGCGCCGTCAGCGAGAACGAGACCACATCCCTCTTCGGGATATGCTTCTTCGACCCATTCGAGGATGTCGGCGAGATGCGCCTCCAACCATGCAGGCGATTCACTCATTTCATTCTCCAAGATAACGGTCGGCATGGTCGCAAATGACGGTGACGACCACGCCTGACTCGAGCTCACTCGCCAAGTCGAGAGCCGCATGAACATTGGCCCCTGCCGAGTTTCCGGCAGCGATCCCTTCTTCTTCTGCGAGACGTTCGGCCATGTCCCAGCCATCTTCGGTCTCGACGAACTTCATGCCGTCGAGCGTCGATTCGTCATAGATGGCCGGCACGATGCTCGAAGGCATGTGCTTGAGGCCTTCGAGCCCGTGGAACCCATCCGACGGCTGACAGCCGATAACCTGAATCTCTGGGTCGAGCTTCTTCAGCCCACGGTTGGTGCCCATGATTGTTCCA
>CAYFTY010000514.1:0-4051 GCA_964346045.1 uncultured Bradymonadales bacterium
GGATGGCGGGGTCTGATGCTTTATACGCTACGCCCGCGAGGGCGCCCGAGTTCGATTATCGAACTTCCATGACATTGGATGCCTTGGGGCCTTTGGGGCCCTGCTCGACGTCGAATTCGACGCGAGCGTTTTCGGCAATCGTCTTGAACCCAGCCTGGCTGAGCGCGCTGAAATGCAAGAAGACGTCATCGCCTCCGTCGGTGCGTTCGATAAAGCCGAAGCCTTTGTCTTCGTTGAACCATTTCACTGTGCCTTCAATACGTGTTTCCATTCTCTTTCCTACTTTTGATGCTACAATTACAGTTCCTCGGCCCGCTGAAATGGCAGGCAGAGGGCGATTTTCATAGCTCGTGTTCTTCGAGCTACCGTCTCTCGGATATCGGCTCTAAACCGAACCATCTTGTTCAGGCAAAATACGAAGGCGGGAAGGTACTACGATCCAGCAATTTCGACGTGCTTGCTACAAAATTCGGAGGCCTTTGTTCAGCGGCCATCCTCGAGTGTCGTCGGGAATCCCCTGTGACGCCACAACTCTTAACAGCCTCTGGCGCAGGTTACAAACATAATTGAAAGAAATCGTTGCGATCTCGTTCGCAGAAGGCATCAAACCGTCAGGTTCGAGGGGATTCCATCGGGCAGATCGCGAAGCACGAGGAGCGGACATTGTTCGCAGATAGCCTCGTCTCCGAGGAGATTGATGCCGTGGTCCACGGCCTCGTGCAATGACGCAAACCATTTGAATTGCGAGGGGAAGATCATCTGGTGCGCGATCGCGTCGTCAATTTTTGTGCGCCTGAGCATGTCGACAATCTCGGGCCGTACGCCCGCGAGTAGCAGATATCGCCCCTGTTCGGCCAGACGGATCGCGGCCAATTCGAGCGCTGTCGCAACTGATACGTCCATGCCTCGTGCCCGTTTCATGCGCAGGATCAGCACTTTCACATCCTCATCGCGGATGACC
Organism: uncultured Bradymonadales bacterium; assembly: GCA_964346045.1. Classification (GTDB taxonomy): domain Bacteria; phylum Myxococcota_A; class Bradymonadia; order Bradymonadales; family Bradymonadaceae; genus CAYFTY01. Next base: position 962 of record CAYFTY010000514.1, read on the forward strand.
TCGTCGAGGGCCTGCTGCAGTTCTCCGACGGCACCAAAAAATAGATGTCCTTCGATATGCAGCACGCGAATCTTACAGCATGCGTTGTAATCGTCGGATTCATCGTCTTCGGTGACCTCCTGAAAACCACCGTATTTGTCGATCTGTAGCTCGCTGATGACGAGCAGCCGTGCCTGGCGCAGGAAGAGGAAGATGCTGATGCCCACACCGAGATAGATCGCTTTGTCGAGGGGCATGAACCATGTGCCAAAGAGGGTGACCAGGAAGGCAGCGCGGTCAGCCCAGCGAGACCTCATCGTCACCATGATATTCGGCACGTTGACCAGCCCGATGGCCACGACGACGAGCAGGCCGGCGAGCGCGGCGACCGGCGTGAAATTGACGACGGGGCCGAGGACGAGAAGTACGACCAGCATCATCAGACCGGCGTAGACCCCGCTGAGACGGGTCTTGGCGTCGCCATTGAGTGCCGAGCGGCTCAGGCTTCCGCTTGTCGGGTAGCCTCCCAGAAATCCGGCGGCGATGTTAGCGAGCCCCTGACCGCTGAATTCGACCGATGTATCGAGACGTTGCCCTGTCGTTGCTGCGATCGCACGCGCGACCGCGCTCGACTCGACAAGCGAGAGCACGGTGCATGCGATGGCCAGGGGAGCGAGCCGCTGAAAGAGCTCGAAATCAGGCATCGTAAGTGGCGGGAGTCCGTTTGGCACCGGGTTCAGATCGGCGACAATCTTCATGCCCTGGTTATGGAGGTCGAAAACGTAGGTGAGTGTCGTGGCGACGATGAGCGTGATCATCGCGGCGGGAATGTCGCGGTTGATGCGACGCAGCCCGAGAATGACCGCCGCCGTGCCCAGCGCCATCGCGACGGCCATCCAGCTCGTCTCGCTGAGACCGCTGATCCAGAACGAGATCTTTTCAAAGACATTGCCGGTGGTGCCAGGCGTGGCCGTGACTTCGGGCAGCTGGCCGATACCGATGAGTAAACCAGCCCCGGTGATGTATCCGAGGACGACCGGGTTCGAGATGTAGTCGACGAGAGCTCCGAGGCGCAAAACTCCGGCCAGGAACTGAAAGATCCCTACCATCAGCGCCAGAGTGATTCCCACTGTCACCGCATCGAGGCCCATCAAGCCCGCGATGCCACCGCCCACCAGCAATGAAAGTGCATTGGTCGGCCCTGTGATCACATGACGTGAGCTGCGCATCAACGAGCCGAGGATCGTGGGCATCGCGCCGGCATAAAGCCCCATCGCCGGTGGAAGGCCCGCGATCACTGCGTAGGCGATGCCCTGCGGGACGGCCATGAAGGTTACCGCCAGAGCAGCCATCAAATCCCGGGTCGCCGCTGACCCCGAGTAACCTTCTTTGAGGTCGAGGAACGGGAAGAAGCGCTGGATATTCATGTACTCAAAGCGTGGGCGGCCGGGTCTTGTTTTTAGCGATGCGGCGGAAGGTGACCATCACGTTCGTCGATATCACGACCGATCGTCAACAATCCCCTCTAGCATGCCTCTGCGACGACACCATCTTTCTCTGCTTGTTCCCCTTCTGAACGGACTCGGATTCCGAACGCACTCAGAGCAGAGCTTCGACTTCTGGATCAGAGATCCCAGACGCGGGCATCCGGGACAGAAGGGGGTCTGCATAGAAATCACGCGCGACCGGTGAACTCAGAAGGCCCAACCCAGCGTGGTATGCAGAGCTGGCGCCCATAGCGACGGCCCCAGGTTCTCGATCGTATAGTGAATGTACTGCACACCCAGGCCGCCCGAGAGCACCAGGCCCGACCCGAAAATGTGCGTGTAGCCGCCCAGAACGCTGGCATAACCGCCGGGTGCCGTTGCATCTGCGGTCGTCAGGTAGGCCCCGACGCCGCGGACCTGTGCCCACCAGCCCTCGGGCGCGTCCCCGAAAACGAACCACCGCAGGCCGACCTCGGCGCCGTAGCCTTGGAAGTCCTCTTGCTCACCAAAGGGCGAGCTGAAGAGACGAAGATGCGGGCCTACATAGATGGAGAGTGACTCGGCAAGCCGCCGTTCGACCTGCAGGTGCACAAAGCCCAGAATCGTCGTGAGGGGGTCGATCTGCAGCGTCCATGTGTGGTCTTTGAGGAGGAGCTCGGCCGATTCTTCGGTTTGTGCGCCTGGCGAGGACTCAGCCGAGAGCGGCGCCGAGATAGAGAGCACGAACAGGCAAATGAACGCGAACTTTCGGATTTTCATGGTTGCAAACTCATCGTCTCGGGCGTGTGCTGGTTCTGGATCTCGTAGATTCGCAGCGTAAGTCATCAGACGCCAGGGTTCGAGGCAAGTCTCGCCGTTTCATGGCTTCGGTGCGCATGGACAGCAGGTGTCTTCGGCAGATAGGATCACGTCATCGAGCGCAAAACGAGGAGGCAATGATGGTCGGACGAGCTTTCAGTCAAGCCTGGGAAGTCTTTAAGAACGACATGGGATCATGGCTGATCTTCGGCCTGGTCTGGACGCTACTCGCAAGCGTGGCGGGCACCGTCGTGCCGATCGTGGGCGGGATGTTGACGCTGCCTCTTCTCGTGCGGGAGACAAATAATGCGGTCACCGAGGGTCGGTCGCCCGAGATCAATGGCCTCTTCGAATTCTCGAATTTGGGCGAAGATTTCGTCAGCACTTTGCTCTACACCATCTCGCAGTTCGTGGGCATGCTCTGCTGCTGCGTGGGCTGGCCGGTCGCCTGGATCTTGTTCTGGTATACGATCGAACTCGCAGCCGATGGGCGCGTGTCGCCGACCGATGCGATGAAGATCTCGATGGCATGGTCGAAAGAGAACCTGGGCGACACGGTGGCCATGGCGCTTCTGGGCATGGCGCTCAATACGCTGGGAGCCTCAGTCGGACTGGGCGTCGGCGTGCTCTTCACCGCTCCGATTACCTTCCTCGCCTGGGTGATGTACTGGCAGGCAGTGAAGGGTGATGTCTACGCCATGGCACGCGCGCAGGGCATCGAAGTGCGAGAGGCGAAGTCGGCACCTTCAGCCGCCCCGGCTCTCGGCGTCGAACAACCGTTTGACGGTTCACCGGGCTCGGTGCCCACCCATCAGAACGACGAAAC
>CAYFTY010000515.1:0-4051 GCA_964346045.1 uncultured Bradymonadales bacterium
GCATCGTCTCCGAGCCGTTCGCGTCGGTCGCGCTCGTAATCCTGGTAATTTCCTTCGAACCAGACGACTTCCGAGTTGCCTTCGAAGGCCAGAATATGCGTGGCCACACGGTCTAGGAACCATCGATCGTGACTGATGACCACAGCACAGCCGGCAAAGGTATCGAGGGCATCTTCGAGAGCACGCAGCGTCTCGACATCGAGATCGTTGGAGGGCTCATCGAGAAGCAGCAGATTGCCTTCGGCAAGGAGGGTCCGCGCCAGATGAACGCGATTTCGCTCCCCGCCGGATAGTGTTCCAACTTTTTGCGACTGCGAGCGCCCCCTGAAACCGAAGGCACCGACGTAGGCACGCGAATTCAGGTCGCGCTTCCCCACGCGCAGAGTCTCTGCCCCATCCGAGATGGCTTCCCAGACCGTCTTCTCGTCATCGATGCCTTCGCGCATCTGATCGACATTCGAGACCACGACGGTCTCGCCGACGACGATCTCGCCATCGTCCGGTTCTTCGGCCCCGGTGACCATGCGAAAGAGCGTCGTTTTACCTGCGCCATTTGGACCGATCACGCCGACGATGCCGTTTCGAGGAAGATTGAATGTGAGTTCGTCGATGAGCAATCGGTCGCCGTATCCCTTTGAGAGATTCTTGGCTTGCACGACGATATCACCGAGCCGGGGGCCTGGAGGAATCACAATTTCGCGATTCGTCGTCGACGCCCTGCCCTCTTCGAATTCGCGCCGCATCTCGTCGTAGCGCTTCAGACGCGCCTGTCCTTTGGCATGTCGTGCCTTCTGGCTGAGATTGATCCACTCGAGTTCACGTTCGAGCGCTTTGGACTTCTTCGAGTCTTCTTTCTGCTGCTCGACGAGTCGCTTCTGCTTTTGCTTCAGCCACTCGCTGTAGTTCCCTTCGAACGGGATACCTTTCGAATTTTCGAGTTCGAGAATCCACCTGGTGACGTTGTCGAGGAAATACCGGTCATGCGTCACGATGATCACCGTGCCGTGATACTCTCGCAGCGTGCGCTCGAGCCAGGCCACCGTCTCGGCGTCGAGATGGTTTGTCGGCTCGTCGAGAAGCAAGAGATCAGGCTTCGAAAGCAGGAGTTTGCAGAGCGCGACACGTCGACGCTCACCCCCCGAAAGCCTTGTGACATCGGCGTCTCCCGGAGGAACACGCAGTGCATCCATCGCGATGTCGAGTGTACGCTCGAGGTCCCAGCCGTTGACGGCGTCGATCTTATCTTGCAATTCGGCCTGCTCGGCCAGAAGTGCATCCATATCGACATCGGGATCCGCGAATTTCGCGCTGATCTCGTCCCAGCGCTGCATCAACTCTTTGACCTCTCCGAGCCCCTGCTCGATATTGCCGCGCACATCGAGACTCTCGTCGAGTTCGGGCTCCTGCTCGAGGAATCCGATCTTCGCATCGGGATCGACCCAGACGTCGCCCGAAATCTCGGTGTCGAGACCTGCCATGATGCGCAAAAGCGTTGATTTACCCGCGCCGTTTGGGCCCACGACACCGATCTTGGCTCCCGGAAAGAACGAGAGCCAGATACCGTCGAGAATCGTCTTTCCATCGGGGGTCCGCTTTTCGAGCCCCTGCATTTGATAGATGAATTCTTTCGCCATTTCGTCTCCGTTTTGCGATGGGCGCCGAACCCTATCGCCGCTCGACGAGAGACGCAATCCCCCACGAATGACTCGACGTCGCGTGCCAAGAATTGTAAGTGTCACCGGGTCCACGGGAGCCAACGCTCCGTTCTATCGCCAGAGAAGCTTATGAAGAGAAAAATCGTCGCAAAGCTGCTGATGCTCGCATTGATTGGAACCACGATGACGACGCAGGCAGCATGCATCGGTTCGTTTTCGCTGACGCGCGGATTGCTGAGTTGGAACCAGAACCTGAGCAATAAATTTATCAACTGGCTCGTCTTCCTGGCGTTTGTGATCTTGCCGATCTACGGCATCGCGATTCTCGCCGATGCGCTGGTCTTCAACTCTCTCGAGTTTTGGACGGGCTCGAATCCAATGGCCGAGGGTGAAGCCGAGAAGACCAAGCGGGTCGTCGTCAACGACCGGTACGAGCTTTTCTTCCACCGCGTCAGCGCCGAAGAAATGACCGTCGCGATTATTGAAGATGGGGACGTGAAGCAGACGCTATCGATGACGGTGCAGCAAAACGGCATGATCGTGCGAAACGGCGAAGGAGCCGTCATCGCGCGGCTCGAGCAAAAAGACGGCAAGGTCTTCATCTACAATGCGCTCCATGAAGTCATCGCCGAGCATGAAGCATCCGAGAGCGAAGAGATCTCGAAGGTCTACCAGCTCGAAGGCGCGCGTGGCGTCGCCGACCTCGCGGTCGAGCACATGAACGCAAGTGATCGCGGCGTCGCGATCGCCAGATAGAGCGCATCATTCGAAGCATCAGGCCGCGGACATTCCGCGGCCTTTTCTTTTGCGCGGTCTGCACCAACGCCTCACTTATGGTAAGTCACCTCAGAACCATGAACCGTTTCGAGGACCCACGATGACACGCCCGCTGCTGATGATTCCCGGCCCGATCGAGGTAAGCCCTGCCGTCCATGAGGCGTTTGCAGTCCATCCTCCGAGCCATGTCGCCCCACATGTGATCGAAGCTTTCGGAGCGTCGATCGAAAAGATGCGTGAGGTCTGGCTGGCCGACGAATCGAGTCAGCCGTTCATCGTCGCAGGAAGCGGCACCCTTGCCATGGAAATGGCGGTCACAAATCTCGTCGATCCCGAAGATCCCGTCGTGGTGGTGAACACAGGATACTTCTCGGATCGCATGGCCGACATGCTGCGTCGAAGACGCGCTCGGATCACCCACGTCCGCGCGCCACTCGGAGAGACACCGACCGCCGAAGAAATCGCCGAAAAAGTCGACGAGGTATTTCCAAAGGTCGTCTTTGCGACCCATGTCGATACGTCGACCGGTGTCCGAGTCGACCCGCAGATCGTCTGCGATGCTGCCGCTCGCGTCGACGCACTCACCGTCTTTGACGGCGTATGTGCAACGGTCGGCGAACATTTCGACATGAACGCACTCGGAGCCGACGTCTATCTCACGGGCTCCCAAAAGGCGATCGGACTGCCTCCGGGGCTTGCACTCCTGGTCGCGAGCGCCCGAGCGTTAAGCGCGCGCGAATCGCTCGAACATGATCCGCCGAAATCGTTGGACTTCAGCGAATGGCTGCCCATCATGCATGCCTACGAAGCACGAAAGCCATCCTATTTTGCGACCCCGGCCACCAACCTGATCCTCGCTCTCGATGCGGGTCTCGACGAGATCCTCGACCAGGGCGCACCGGCAGTCGCCGAGCGTCACCAGAAGGTTGCCGACGCGTTTCGTGCGGCGTGGAGCGCGATGGGTCTCGAGCTCGTCCCACAGCCCTCGACGAGTGCCGCGAATACGCTCAGCGCGGTGCGTTATCCCGAAGGTGTGGACAGCAGCTTTCTGGCGCACGTCAAAGAGAATGGAGCCATCATCGCCGGGGGGCTGCACCCCGATATGAAAAGCGAGTACTTCCGAGTCGGTCATATGGGCTACGCGACCCGACGTGATGACTGGCTTTTGAAGACCATCGAGGCCGTTGCTACCGGGCTCGAAGAAGCCGGGTGGGAATTTGACCGGAAAGCCGCCCTCAAAGCCTTCGAAGAGGCTCTCTCGTAACCGATTCGGTCGTCAGGCATCTAAGGGAGTGGAGGCTACTATGACCAATTGGAAAGACATTTCAGACGAAGAGTGGCGCGAACGTCTCGACCCGCTGCAGTTCGAGGTCACTCGTAAGGCGGGTACCGAACGCGCGTTCACCGGCAAGTTTTACAAGCACGACGATGAAGGGGTCTACACCTGTGTTTGTTGTGGGACCGAGCTCTTCACCTCGGACATGAAATACGCGTCGGGATGTGGATGGCCGAGCTTCTACGAAGAACTCGAAGACGCGAATATCATCCGCAAAGAAGACCGCTCGCACGGCATGCGCCGCGTCGAGGTCGTCTGCGAACACTGCGACGGGCACCTCGGT
>CAYFTY010000516.1:0-4046 GCA_964346045.1 uncultured Bradymonadales bacterium
GTCGCGACCGGCGTCGACCTGCTGCATATCCGGCCCGCCGATCACCCCGACTCCCCTGCCGCCCAGGCCTCTCTCGACCGGGTCGAACGCCACACGCGGGGCATCGACTTCGAGAATCGAACACGACCCATAGACCTTTGCGCGAACCGCCTGCGGCTGTGCCGGCAGGTCCTGCAATTCGACGGGTGAATACTCGGCTTCGACCGGCGCGCCGTTCACCTTGATGCGAGCGTATTCGAGGCCGTTTTTCTGCACCACCCATGAGGTTTGGACGCCATCTCGATAACCTCTCGCGCGTACGTCTCGCACGTAGCTCCACGAATATTTCGATGGGTCTGGCGCATCGAGCAAATCGATATTGCCGAACTCGGTGGGCGCGACGGCCCGCTCGACCGTCAGGGCGATAACCTGTCCGGGCCCGAGAGTCAGCCGCGTGCCATCGGTGAATGTCGTCTTCACCTCGTCGACGAGCACCTTCGCGACATCATCTTTGCGCACCCACGCCCGTATTCTGAGCTTCGAAAACGCTGCGGCTGATGCATGACAGAATGCGTGATCGCGCGACTCGATCTCGACCCAATTATCGAGCTCTCGACCCACCGCCCACTCGATATATTCGTCACTCGTGTAGATGGTCTCGTCGACAAAGGCCATCGATTCGGGCCGAAAACTGCCCTCTTTTTGCCGCGGTTTTCGATAGATACGAGTCGAAGGGCTGAGTACCACGAATCGTTGTGTTGTCGATTCGGGGAGTTTCAGACAACCGTCATCGACCTCGGGATCTTGCTCTTTTGCGACTGCGGGGGCTTCGATCAGCGGTTTCGGTTTCGGAGTCTGTGCCGGTGTGGGACAGGCGGTGACCGAGAGCGCTATGCAACCAAGAACGAGTGGAAAGGGCGGAAGCGCCGCTATCAGTAACAAGAGCTGTCGCACGGTACCTCCACGTTCACCTCGTTGGATGCTCGCAAGCACCTGAGGACTCAAGGGTGTTGCCTCTCGATTCAACGGACTTCGATAAACCAGGTCGAGTACGTCAGCGGTGCCGTTTGACCTCCGTTGATCACTCGAATGTAGGTCGTCGAGCCGGCGTTCATGAATGGCAGCGTAAAACCCGCCGCCGACTCGGGCTCGCCGACGGCGATGGGCGTACCCATGTACCCTTCGTCGGCCGAATAGACTTCGACGCGTCCGCCGTTGTTGCTTACGCCCCATGTATACTGCGAGAGAAAGACCTCACCGTTGGGCAAATTCTCGACGAAATAGTAGGCCGAACGTGGAGCAATCGAAATGTTATTCGAGCCGCGTCCATCTCGAAATTCGACTCCGGGCCTCAGCTGGAGCGGCTCGCCCGCGGTACCGTCGGTATAGCGAATGGCCTGGACTTCGACCTGCTCACAACTCGTCGTCACCGACCACATGTAGGGTGCTTGCGCCGTGGTCGAACGTGTTTCGAGCAAGAGCTCTGTGAATGAACCCGCAGCGAGGCCACCGGTGGTCCCCTGCAGGTTATAGGTCCCGTCGGTGCAACCGCTATGAAAAATCACAGCGCCGTAGAGGCCCGGAGTCTCCGGATAGAATTCGATGAAATGCGGGTCCGGCGCCTTTCCGTCGAAGGTTGCCGTATCGGAGCCGCAGATGACCGCGCTCGGATCCGAGATTTTCTTGGCAATGCACCCCGAGTAGAGAAGAGCAAAGTCGTCGGGGACTGCAGGCGGGCGGCGATAATTTGCCTCGAGGTTTTCGACGGCTGTCTCGAGCAGATACACGGGATCATCGAGCAAAGTCTCGACAATCGATTCGTGGACGTCGAGCCCATCGCCATCGAGCAAACCGTCATCGGCGAAATCATCGCGAACCTCGGTCCAATCGTCCGGAGTGACTTCCCACTCCATTGCGGCAGCCGAGTAGAGAAGCCAGTTCACATCGTCGTTGTCGTCAGCAGGGCCGCCGAGAAAGTCGAGCTCTTCGGGTGCCACATCGATACCCCAGATGAGGCTCATTTCCGATACGGCCTGAGCATGAGCTGCTCGGAACTCAGAACCACCACCCATCAGTGTCGCAACGCGATGCGCCACGACGTCCGTAAGAAGGTTCACCGCAGTGATGCGCCCATCAACGGGTAGAATCGCGGCATTCAACACAAAGGTCTCGCCGTAGTCCTCGTCAGCCATTTCGTCGTACACGTCTCCCTCGATCTCGACCCAGGTCGGACCTTCGGTGAGCGATTCGAGTCGATAGGCTCCAGCCGCCGTCACGGTTCCGTTAATCGGCTCACCGGTAGGTGCGCCCGCAGAGTCCAGGGTCCACGCTGAGACGGTCGAACCTTCGAGGAAAGGTCCTTTCTGTGCAGGACCCTCGATCGAATCCGAGAGTACGAGCGGCGCCATGTCGGGCTGCCCGTCGCCCAGGTCGGCGCCGTCGGACATATCCGCGCCCTCGGACATATCTACTGCGGAGTCCGATACCGTCATGTCCACATCTTGGTTGTTGGAGGTCGCTGGCTCGGAGGACGAATCGTCTGAGCAACTCAACGCCAAAACGAGCAAGGCTAGCAAACATATTTTCTTCACAGGATTTCCCCGAAGTATGAGGGAGTTCGCTTAAATCGAGGCGAATGCCTCTCGGATCGGTTCTGGTAATCTGGATGTCTCGAGGATGAAATCGTCGTCATCCTCGTATTGCTCGACCTCCCACAAAAACTCGTTGAAGTCGATCTGCTCGAACGGGATTGGCTCGCCGCTGGTCTCGACCGAAATCGTCGGGCCAAACGGCCAGAGCTGCTTGAGCTCGATGTGGTCGAAGGCAAAGTCTGCAGGGTCGACATGTTCTTCGGTGAGGTCGACGAAGTAGAACATATCCTCGGCAAAAACCCGCTCGTCGTCGATCTTAAAGAGCGCCCAGATTCGAAACTGAATCGAGTCGTCCATCGTCGTCACGAGTGCGGTCGAATCGATGTGTAGCTCGCGTACTTTCCAGGTGCCCTCGGCGCGATCGTATTCGGTCGGGATGCTCGCATAGTGCTGTCGAGACATGGCCGATTCGAAAACACCGATCGCACAGATTAGCGCGAAAACGAGCACGGCGAGCCACCACTGGTCGCTCAAACCCAGGGTGATGCCGGCGGCGATGGCACCACCGATCAAGCCCGGCCACACCGTAAGCTTCGGCAGTCGTGCCTCGTAGACGCGCTGCCTTTCGGCCTCGACCCACGCCGCCTCTTCGGGCGTCATCTCTCGAATGTTGGTCGTAACCGGCATCAGAACTCGAATTTGCCATGGAGCTCTTCGAGCCCAGGAGTGCCGGGAGGATTCGGCAAAAATTTCAGGTCGGGATAATTGCCTTTGCAATAATTCAGCGCCCAGTCGTTTCTGAAGAGAACGATCGGCAATTCGTCGCGGTCGACGAGCACCATGCAGTAGTCGAGGCGGTTGAATTTATCGACGTCGAAGCCCTCCCCCTCGACCCCGCGCGCGTGCTGATAGTTAAAATTTTGAAGCTGCACTTTGACGTTGTATTCGTTCTCGAGACGATGCCGCAGAACCTCGAACTGCAGGATACCGACGGCTCCGACCACGGCGTCTTTATCGCCGAGATAGGGCTGCCTGAAGACCTGGATCGCGCCCTCTTCGCTGAGCTGGTCGAGACCTTTGGTAAGCTGCTTTCGCTTGAGCGCTTCTTTGATTTCGACGACGGCAAAATGCTCGGGACTGAAGCGTGGAATGTCGACAAAGCCGACGTCTTTACCCGTCGAAATCGTGTCGCCAATTCGGAAATTACCCGAGTCGTAAAGGCCGACGATATCGCCTGCCCAGGCCTCTTCCATCACCCCGCGATCATCGGCCATCATCGACTGGGGATAGGCGAGTTTGAGCTGTCGGTCTTCGCGCTCGAGATTGGCCTGCATGTCTTTTTCGAAGCGGCCACTCATGATGCGAACAAAGGCCAGACGGTCGCGGTGCGCCGGGTTCATATTCGCCTGAATCTTGAAGACGAAGCCCGAGAAATCGGCCCGTTTCGGGTCGACGTGCGCTTCTCCGACCTCGATC
>CAYFTY010000517.1:0-4040 GCA_964346045.1 uncultured Bradymonadales bacterium
GAGCCACCTCCGAAAAGGACCAGTGGCTCGCCGGGTTTCAGGCAATGGGGTTCGAAAACGAATTTGCTCTTTGAATCGACTCGCACGCGGACTCGCGAAAGCTCGAGTGTGCGCTCGGACACGTTCACGAATTCGATGAACTCATCTTCATACGCATCGCGCGTGCCGTCGTAATTCGCGTCTCCGTCTTCATGAGGAACGCTGGCGAGGATTTCGTTGATAACAAGGTCGCCGGCCAGCGGGGCCGATGCCTCTCCGCATGGGCTTACCGCAGGCTCTTCGACGGCGGTCTCGGGCACGTCGCTGCTTTCGCCCGCTGCCGCAATCTCATCGGCGGTCTCGTCTCGCTGCGTTGTAGTTTCGATCGCATCCTCGCTGGTCGCCGGCGCACTCAGTGTCCGTTTCATATCGTCACATGTTCCGGCCACGCAGAATTCTTCGGACGCGCACTCGGTCGATTTTCGGCACGCCGAATCGAGAGTGCCCTCGCATCCGAGGGTGAATGTGGCCACAAGAATCAGGGTCAAAGTTTCGAAATTCATGGTTTTTTCTCCTTATATGAGCGGCTCAAAAGTCCGCCGGTCAACGCGTCGAGTTCAGCCTCGACGCGGATATGTCGGATGAGGTCTTCCTCGGTCCTTTCGGACGTGCGGAGACGTCGTTTGAGGGCGATGTACTCGCTGTAGAGCGCGGCCACCCGGGCGACGAGGTCCTGACGGTCTCGTGCCCTTGATCGGGCGGCGCGTTCGGCAGAGATTTCATGTGAGTCGAATACGAGTCCTCCCGGTCTCCAACGCACTCGAATACGAAGCGTCGCCTTGGATTGGTCATCCTGGGCGTTCGTTGTCTGCAGGGATTTGAAGTCAAAAAGACTTTCATCCGATTCGGCGAGGGTCTCGCGATAGTGATCCTCGAGGTCGCGTGTCTCGCTGAGGTTGATGGTGGCATCGATCTCAGGCACGGCGTTCGACCAACGAGCCCGGCTCGACCACTCGTCGAGCGGCCGATTCAGGCCGGCCTCTTTCAGTGCAGCATCGATGACTTCGGCTGCGTGCGGCTGAGCCGAAGCCACCGCCGGTGATAAGAGGATCAGCAGTGAGAGGAGGCTAGCAAAGCGCACGATAGCCTCCTGTGAGCAATTCCCAGATGGGAATCAAATCCCACTGTGCCCACGCGGCGAACGAGACACCGCCCGGGGCGATGTCGACGGAAAGATCAAAGTAGGGAATCAGCGAGCCGAGTATCGGACGCATTCCCATTGGGACATGACAGAGCATAAAAACCTCCTCGTTGTGGCGACCACGCACTGGTCGCGTTCGAAGAGGTTTTCGGCCGGGCGGCTCTCAGCGTTGCGAGTTTTTTCGAAAAAAGTTCTCAGTCGCCGTATTTCTCGCGCAAGGAATCGAGCAATTTGTAGTGGAGTCCACCGAATGAGGATCCTGAAAGCCCAAGGATAATGTCACCTTCGCGGGCTTCCTCGGTGAGTTTTTCGACGATCGAATCGACGTCGGGGATCAGTTCGGTCTGGGGCCCGAGCTCGCGAATCGACTCGGCGAGTTGATCAATATCGAGCAATTCTTCAGGAGGTAAGCCCTCGTCTTTGCGCCAGGGTTTGCTGAGGATTACTCGGTCGGCGGGTGCGAAGCCGGCGGGGTATTTGTGCTGGAAGATCCGACGTCTCGACGTGTTGCTCTTGGCCTCGAAAATCGCCCAGAGGCGGCGATCAGGAAATTGTCGGCGGACTGCGCTCACCGTTGCCTGCACGGCGGTGGGATGATGCGCAAAATCGTCGTAGATCGTGATGCCAGCGACCGTACCGACGAGTTCCTGTCGTTTCTTCACGGAACGGAAGGCCTGGAATCCCTCGAGGATCGTCTCGATCGCGACACCTTCGTCGAGGGCGAGGGCGGTTGCGCCGAGCATATTTCGCACATTGAAAAGCCCGATTGTCGGCAGGGCGAATTCACCGAGATCCTGTCCATCGAGAATCAGACGACCTGTGGTGACTTCAGCGTATTCGATCTGTGTGGCGGTCAGGTCATTATGTGGCCCGAGCCCAAAGGTGCGCCTCGAAGCCGCGCTGTGTTCACTGACCGAGAGCGCTTTTTCGTCGTCGCCATTGACCCATAGGGTGCCATCGGCTGGCAGCATCGTGACGAACTTCTTGAAGACGTCTTCGATGGCTTCGACGTCGGGATAAATATCGGCGTGATCGAATTCGATATTATTGATCGTGGCTCTGAAGGGCGCGTAATGCCAGAACTTGGGTACCTTGTCGAAATAGGCGGTGTCGTATTCGTCGCCTTCGATCACAAAGACATCCGAATCGGTGAGGCGGTAATTCGAGCCGAAATTGCCGGTGATTCCACCCACCATGAAACCAGGATCGACGCCAGCATGAGTCAGAATCCACGCCAGCATGCTCGTGGTCGTCGTCTTCCCGTGTGTACCGGTGACCACGAGGTTTCGCGTATCGCTCATGAAAAAGTAGCGCAGGGCCTCTGGAAAACTCAGGTACGGAAACCCTCGCTCTCGCATGGCCACAGCGTCGGCGTATTCGCGGCGGCAGACGTTGCCGACGACGACGAGATCTGGATTCCAGTCCAGGTTTTTTGTGTCATAGCCAACGATGATGTCGATGCCGCGATCGCGCAGCCAGTCGCTCATCGGCGGGTAAGCCATGGCGTCCGAGCCGCGCACCTCGTAACCGCGCTCGACCAGCATAGCAGCCAGGCTGCCCATGGCTGTGCCACAGACGCCAATGATGTGGATCTTTTGGATATCCGAGGGGATATCCGGAAATGGGCGGGGTGCGGCTGCCGTCATGGCATCTCCTTGGAGGACGTCCCTGTCCTCAAAACTCAGTCGAAGACCTCGCTTATCTCTCCATCGGCGAAGGCCCTGAATTCAGCGGCGCGTTCGTCGTCGAGTGAACCAAACTCGATCAACATACCTCGACTTCTTCGTCCGCCGTCGACCACTGAATCTTTCACGATTCCAGAGATCTGGAAGCCCCGCAAAGTCAGGGGATGAACGAGATCGAGAACGACCTCCGTGCCGATGTCGAGTGGTTCGGGCGTGCGATAAAAAATCTCGCCGGCAGCCAGTTCGACTTCGACGAACCGTTCGAGGAGCTTCTGGTCGGCAAGGTGCAATTGTACGTGTTGCACCCCGGAGTCATCGAGGTCGAGGCCCGCCGACTCGATGCATCGGTCGATATACGCATTCCAGTGACTTTTGGTCTCTTCACCGACCGAATAAAGCTGAAGTCCCATGCCAGGTGCAATGCCCCTTTCGGCGGCGTCGGCAACATTGATGCGATGCGCGACCAATCCGAGCATCTGCAGTTCTTCGCCGTCGTCGATGACAGTTCGGAAGCGTGCGAGCCGGCGCAACGGAAGAGGGTCATCACATACGATGAACACTCCGCGGACACTGATGTCCTTGGTCTCGTAGGTTTCGACGCCTGCCGCGGTTTGCAGTCGAACGGGCAGGGCGACGGCGACGCGCGGATCGCGGCGATTCGCTTTGGTTGCCATGGTCTCTCCTGAGTACCTTCGAATGGTAAGCGAGCCTCAAAATCTTGTCTATGCGGTCAGTCGAAGTCGAAATGAGTGTCGAATTTGGTGCGTCGGCCATCGGTCGACGGGAAACGAGTATTTCGCGTTTTTCGAACGATGCAGTCCTCGACCATTTTCGACCGCAGCGCGCTGCGGGTGACTTTCACGCGTGATACTCGGCCATCGGGCTCGACCTGCACCTCGAGCTCGACGCGGCCTTTCATCTGCGGGACTTTCTTGGCGATGTCGCGATAGCAGGGCATCAGGCGCGCGACATTTAGGGTCGAGCGAATCTGGGATGGCGCGAGCGGATACGAAGCCGGCCCATTCATCGACATCTCGACCACGTCTTTGCGACTTGCCCCAGGGCCTGACCACGAGCTCGTGGGTGTGTAGCGTCCATCGGGTTGCCACATTTCGCCAGGCGGCACGAATGGGGGGGCTTTGGGACGCGGCGCTCGTTCTTCGATGAACTCTTCC
>CAYFTY010000518.1:0-4036 GCA_964346045.1 uncultured Bradymonadales bacterium
GGTATCCACTTCTGCTTGTTGCCCCTCTGAATCGAGACTCCTGAATCAGAGATTCCAGACGTGGGCATCCTGGTCAGAAGGGGAAAAAGGGGAGCAAGAGGAATAAGTTCTTAGAGTTCTTGCCGTCGACCTCTTCCTTGTCCTTGGTCTCCTCCGAAAAACGGACCCGCATATTCTGGTCCAGATAGGTTTTCGTCCGAGACCCCTCTTTCGTTGCCCTCCACTTCTTCCGCTTGTTCCACTTCTGAATCGGACTCGGATTCCGACCGGACTCGGAGCACGGCTTCGACTCCTGGATCAGATTCCAGACGCGGGCCTCAACTTCCGCTTGTTCCCCTTCTGAATCGGACTCGATCGGGCTGCCGAACTCTCGTATATATCGCAAAAAACGCCGCCCTGCGATCGGCAAGGCGGCGTTTGTCCCCGTCCCCGAGCATGCTCTGGTTCAAGGTGTGTTGACTTCGAGGTTGTTGGCGCGCGCGTATTCGAACCAAGAGCCATCGTAGTTGCCCGCGTTTTCGCTGCCGAGCCAACGGAGTACCGAATAGGCGACGGCCGAGCGGAATCCACCCTGGCAGTAGGGGATAATCAGTGCATCGTCTGCGAGCAGTCCTGCTTCTGCGAGCTCGGTACGAATCTCGTCGCGATCACGAAGCTGGCCCGACTCGGCGTAGACATTGGTCCATTCATAGTGCACCGCACCCGGAATGTGTCCGCGGCGAGGGTTGTCTCGGTCGTCGGTGCCCTCATATTCGGGGAAAGAGCGAGCATCAAAGAAGATCACGCTATGACCGCCTTCGAGGGCTTCTTCGACCTCAGCGCCCGAGACGTGCAAATCAGGACGCCAGGCAATGGTGAAATCACTGGGCGTAGGCTCGATACTCTGCTGGGAGACCTCTTCGCTCGCCGCCCATGCGTCGAATCCACCGTCGAGAATATGAACGCTCGAGTGGCCGTAGAGCTCGAGCTGCCAGGCTTGCCGTGCCGACGAGGTCGAGATGGCATCGCCGTACACGACAATGGGGCGATCGTGCGAAATGCCGAGTGCGCGTGCCGCTGCCTCGGCGCGGTCTGGGTCGGTTTCGACATAGGCCCCGTCGAGTTCTGCATGAGCAAAGACCGACCAGGGCGCGTGAAGTGCACCCGGCAGATGCCCCTCGGCATATGCGTCTTTTTTGCGTGTGTCGAGTATGAGCGCGCCGTTATCGATGAGTTCGGCAGCGCGCTCGACATCGACGAATACTTCTTCGGTCAGGGGTTCGACTGCCTGCGAGCGCGTGCTGAAATCAGGGTTGGGAAGCGTGCTCTCGACAGGAGGCTCGCCCTCGACCGATGCACCGCAAGCAACGGCAAATCCCACGAGAAAAACAACAAGGATTTGAGTGATTTGTGAATGATTCATGTCATGCCTCTTCGGGTTGGTTTTTCATCGTTACGAGAGGCACGTTAGACGATCTCGAACACCAATTCAAGTAATTCCTACTGGTTTAGTAGGGTATTGTTGCCTGCAGTCGCCAGGGGCCGCCACTCCAGCAAATTCTCTTCCTGGCTGTGGGGTATGTCGCGTCTACGAACTACTCTTCAGCGAGAAAGCCCGAGAGCGCGTCATAATAAGCATCGAAAGCTTCGTATTGAGGAATATGGCCGATGCCGTCGAGCTCGACGAGCCTGGCGTTCGGGATCGCCTCTGCCGTCTTCTTACCGAGCTTATCGTAGAGCCCCATCCTGGCTGCCACTTCTTTCGGAGCTGACCCTCGGCCGAGCGCTGTGCGGTCGCGATCGCCAATGATCAACAACGTGGGCACCTGGATGCGGTCGAATTCGTAGACCACCGGCTGCGTGAAGATCATGTCGTAGGTTAGCGCCGATACCCAGGCGATCTCTTGGTAGTCGGGATCCTCGGTCCATCCTGCCTGAAGCTCGACCAGCGGCTGATACTCGTCTTTCCACACGCCGTCGAAGTAGGCGGTCGTCATGTAGGCTTTTACTTTGTCGGGCGTCTTCTTCAGCTCGCCCTGATACCACTCGTCGATCGTCACGTAGGGCACCATCCGCTTCCAATCTTCGAGTCCGATAGGGTTCACCAGCACCAGTTTCGAGGTGCGATCCGGGAACATCAGCGCGAATCGGGTCGCCAGCATCCCGCCCATCGAGTGACCCACGACAGACACCTCGGACACACCGAGCTCGTCGAGCAGATTCCGCGTATGCGTGGCGAGCGCGTGAAAACTGAACTGGTAATCTTCGGGTTTCGAGGACTTTCCAAAGCCGATCTGGTCGGGTGCGACGACTCGATAGCCGGCAGCGACCAGCGGCTCAATCGTGTTCGCCCAGTATGCTCCCGAGAAGTTCTTTCCGTGTAGCAAGAGAACAGTCTGTCCATTGGGCGTTTCTGGACGCACGTCCATGTAGACCATCTCGTAGGGCTCTTTCTGCGCTTCGACCTCGAAGATGCTCACTTCGTACGGGTACTCGAATGCCGTCAACCGCGCGTCGAAACGGCGTGGCTGTTCGATGTCGGATTCGATGCCCCCCTGCGCCGGGGGAGGTTCTTCGGTTGGCACGTAGTCGGGCTTCGGCTCGCCGGCGCCACATCCGAGTAGTGTGAGGGCGATGAGAATGCTCAAATACTTCATGTCCACCTTCGGCCTGGAGTCAGTTCACGAGTAGAGATGCCACAGGGCGCCGAAGGTTGGAAATTAACCCTCAGCCACCGATCGTTTCGACGAGCGCTTCGATGTCGCGTTCTGAAAGTCCATGGTCGACTCTTCTCTTTAATCCTATCGGAGTTAATCATGGGACTCGCAGATCAACCCAACTCTCGAAACCACCACCGGGACAGGGGACGTGCCTGGCACGCGCCGAAGGCGACTCATCCTCAACCCGGGCGAGACACCCGGGCAGGAGGCCCATCTTGTGCGGCGGTGTGCCTCGGCCGTGCACTTCGCCTACACCCTGATCGTGGGTGGCGACGAGCCCGACGTGAATAAGCAGTTTCAGCGCACCGAGACCGAGACGCGGCTCGTCAAGGTCGATACATGCGACCATCTCAATTCGACGCGCGCTGCACGATGAAGCAATTCGGGCGGGCAACCCGGCGCTCAACGTCTGGGGGATGTCTACCGAACGCCGATTTCCCAGGCCGATTTGCTGATTGTCTCGCGATACGGTACGCCTGCGATTTGCCCGACCTCTAGTGGAAAGCCGACATGGCCGAAGATGGCGAAGAACTACCTCCATTCGATGAAGTCGCTCTGGTCGACGGCGTACGATTCGTCGGCTCGTGGGGCGGCGTCTGGACCACCAGGATTCACGAGCTCGGCGAGATTTCGTTGCCGTCGGGCCGAGTCATCACGTGCGATGCTCTCTGCACGGGATTCGACGAGTATCCACCTCTCGCTCGGACCGTCCCGTCCGCATCAGCCCGAGCCTTCATTTCGACCGCCGAGTGGCCCCGAGAAGATGGCGAAGAAGACGGAGTCACGTTGGCGCTCGGCGTGAGATTCGGCGATGCCGAAGTCGAATCGTGGCAGCCTGCCTGTTACGAAGGTGACGCCGTCGAGGATTTCGCCAGGGGCGAGCTACCCGGTTTCGGGGTCGATTCGGGCACGGCATGTATCGCCGATGCCGAGGCTGCCGTCGGCATCGACACCGAAGAAGACGGCGAGAAGTTGCTCGAGGCGTTCAAGTCCGTCCTCGGAGACCCCGTCAATGCGGTCTTTCACCCGTCACTCGAAGCGCATTTCGTGGCTTCGGGCAGCGGAATCGGTGATGGGATCTACACGCCTTTCTGGGGGTTGGATGCAGACGGAGAAGTCGTCTACTTGATCATCGATTTTGGCCTGATGTCCTCGCCGTTGAAAGACGAAGCGCGCTTCGAACTTCCGCTCAAGCGAGGGCCTGTCAAACACCCGTTGTTCGAAAGCAAGGGGGTCGAAGCGCATGTTCCGCGGATGCGGTGGCGAAAAGAACTTCATATCTCGGGGCGCCGGCATCCGCGGGTACGTGTCTGGCGCGACGGCGAATCCGAGCTGCT
>CAYFTY010000519.1:0-4036 GCA_964346045.1 uncultured Bradymonadales bacterium
ACGTCGCCTTCAACGTCAATTTCTATACCTTCTTCGACCTTGGTTTCGTCGACTGGTTCGACGTGAATATCTGCCTGATCAAGGCTCTTGTCTTCGGTATGACCATTCCCATCATCGCATGCGAAGCCGGCCTCGTCGTGACCGGCGGCAGCGAGGGCGTGGGTCGCGCGACGACCTCAGCCGTCGTCAACTGCAGCCTCGCTGTGGTCATCCTCGACTTCATCATCTCGGGCCTCGGATTCATCGTTCTGAATATCCTATGAAATCATTCCTTCCCATTCTGCTCGTCGCCCTGCTTCTGCCGCTCGAGGCGTCGGCATTCACCCCTCCAAAGGTCGGCAAGCAATACCTGACCATCGGACTTTCGCTGCAGCCAGGATTCTTGAGTGATTCGGTCGAGCGCGAAAATCCGACGCCCGCTTTTGCGCAGGGCACGATGCTGAGGCTCGGCCTGCACCATGTCGTCGCATCGCAGCTCTATATGGGCTTCGAGGTCGAGGCCGGCTCGCAATATATGAACGAACACACGGCTTCGGCCGATGGCGCGGCGCCGAGTTCGTCGTCCTTTGCGTGGCAGCTCGCTTTCCTCGCAAGATGGGTTCCTGCGGGTGATGACGGCGGATTCCACGTCGGCGGTGGATTACAGTGGTTCAACCTGAGCTTTGGCGACGAAGGCATTCAGGTGCTCGGCCTCGACGTACGAAGCGGCTGGTATCTATGGCGTCGAGACGATTTTGCGCTCTTTGAGGTCGGCTACGTCGTTCCGTTCATCTCGGGGCTCGACCTTCCCACAGACTTTACGGGCGACTCCGAGCCGCCGATCACCAAGACGTGGACCCTGCATCGATTCATGATCTCGTTCAACTACGGCTGGTGATGAAGGGACGTATTCGATTCGAGGGGATCTACAAGAGCTTTGGCCCCAAGGATGTCTTGCGTGGGGTCGACCTCGTTGTCGATCCCGGCGAGGTGCTCTTCATCATCGGGCAATCCGGCGCCGGCAAGAGCGTCCTGGTCAAGCATCTCATCGGGCTGATTCGCCCTGATCAGGGACGCATTTTCCTGGACGACGAAGAGGTCACTGAACTCTCAGAAAAAGAGCTCTATCCTGTGCGCAAACGCTGCGCGATGGTCTTTCAAAACTCGACCCTCTTCGACTCGATGAGCCTCGTCGATAATGTAGCGCTACCGATTCGCAAGCATACAGATGCCAAAAAGACTGAGGCTCGCGAACTCGCCCGCGAGAAGCTCAAGCTCGTTGGCATGGCCGAGTACGCCGAGCGTTATCCCGCCGACTTTGGCGACGGGATGCGCAAGAAAGTCGCGATCGCGAGAGCCCTCACGCTCGACCCCGAATACGTGATCTTCGACGAACCCACGACCGGTATCGACCCGATTTCGGCAGCGATGGTCGACAAATTGATTCGCCATCTCGCCGATCATCACGGCGTCACCAGCATCGTCATCTCGCACGACCTGCGGTCGATCTTCGGCATCGCCGACCGCATCGCGATGCTCTACAAGGGCAATATCATTCTCGATGGCTCGCAGGACGACTTCAAAAACAGCGATAATCCCATCGTCGAGCAGTTCATTACTGGCAATCCCCAGGGCCCCATGGAGGTCTGAGGGCCCTTGTTGGCGCGACCGTTTCGTCGCAAGATAAAACGTCTGAAAGAGACCGCTATGCAAAAGAAAGAAACCGCAATCGAAGTCAAAGTCGGCGCATTGGTGCTCTTTGCACTCGCCCTACTCGTCTCGTTCGTACTCGTGCTCGGCGACTTCACCGTCGGAAATACATTTTCGTTCAATATCGAGTTCGACAATGCGGGTGGGCTCAAGCCTGGAGCCGACGTCGCCATCGCTGGCATCAACGTTGGAAACGTCCAGTCGCTGCGGTTCATCCAGCGCGAGGGAGGCGGCCCCATGGACAATGTCGTGGCCGTGCGCGCGTCGATTGCCGTCGAGAATAAATATGCAGACGCCATCCGCGAGGATAGCGAGTATTTCATCACCACGCGCGGCGTTCTCGGCGAGCCCTACATCGAAATTGTTACCGAAGATTTCGAGGCCCCGCCCATCGAAGAGGGAGCTGTCGTTCGTGGTGTGGATCCACCGCGCATGGATATCATCGTCGCCAAAGCCAGCGAGCTGATGAGCGCACTCACGGATCTTCTCTCAGACCCCGAGATCCAGACCAAAGATCTCATCGCCAATACAGCGAGCCTGATGAAGAATATCGACTCATTCGTCGTCGACAATCGCGACGACCTCGACCAGACCATGGACAATGTGCGGGATGGCAGCGGCGAAGCGAGCAAATTGCTCACGGCCCTCAACGTGGCCGTCGACGATGGTGAGGGTCTCAAACGCACCATCACGAATGCCGAGCGCACGGCCGCAAACGCCAACTCGATCACGACCAAACTCGACCGCGACATCGATCCCATTCTCGACAACGTTTCGGCGACGGCTGAGAATGCCCGTCAGGTTGGCGAATCCGCCAATCGACTCATCGTCGAAAATGAGCCCAAGATCGCCAGGACGATCGACAACGTCGAGACCAGCTCGGATAACCTCGTCGCGATGTCAAAAGACGCCAACTCGATGGTATCGAGCATCCGCAGCGGTGAGGGAACGGTGGGCGCCCTCTTGAACGACCGCGAAATCTACGACGACCTGAAAGAGACGCTTCGCAACATCAAGCAGCGCCCCTGGAAGATCGTCTGGAAAGAGTAGCTTACTCGCGCGCCAGAATCCTCAAAATCTCGAGCATCGTCCTCAGTTCGGCCACGATAGAACTCCCGGTGACCGCCTTGGACGTATGGCCGTAAAGACCGGTGATATGCACCTGCACGCGGGTATGAGGGCGCAATAATCGCTCGAGCTCGAGCGCCTGCGTATACGGGATCACGTCGTCGTCGCCGCCGTGAACCAGATAGACGGGACACTCGATCTCAGAGAGATGGGGGGTCGGGTCCAGATGGTCAAAGTCTCCCTCCTGCAGGCCCTGGTCGATGAGTTCCCAGCCGCCCGGAGTCAGCCCCACCCCCTGATCGAAGAGCGCGCGTTGTTTTTCGTCGAGGTCCTTGCGAAAGCTCCTGGCGACCTCGAGATGCCGATCATCGACGCGCATCTCGGGCCGACCCCACGTGGCTCGCATGTAGGCTCTCCACGCTTCGACGACCTCTCCTGCCGCATCGGCATCGAGCCCGTGGTCGAGATGGTCGAGGACGTGCATGAAGAGAATCGGCCGATTCAGCGGATCGTGCACGGCGACCTCCTCGCCATCGATCGTGCCGGTCATGCAGAAATGCATCGTCTGCCGGAGGTGCGCATAACCGCCAAAGACAACCAGGCGTTCGATCCGATCCCGTACGGCTTCGCTCGCTGCCGCTCGCAGGGCCAGCAAAGACCCAAACGAAATCGAAAAGAGCGAAACATTTCGACCGTCGCGCAGGGCTTCGTCGACCACGTCGAGGTAGTGGTCGATAGCGCGCGGCTCTATCAGCAGAGAGAGGTAATCCAGCAGGTAAGGTACCCACACTTCATGGCCCGCATAGGCGAGGACTGAGGCGAATCGTTCCATCCGTGGATCGTCGGGCCCCTCGTAATGCAGCCCGGGGGCGATGATCCAGATACTTTTGGCCCCGTCGGCCGGTCGGAACCGGCGTACACGATGACCAGCCTGGCTCTCGAAGACATCGATCTCGACCTCGGGCCGAGCATCGTCACGAGCCCAGGGGCCCAGCCACCGCGCGAGACGCACGATCCGACGCATTCGATGCATCAATGGTCGTGACCATCGTGCGTGTTGGGCTCGACCGGAGGACGCGGCATCCCCTTGATGTTTGGCAGCTCGGGTGTGTCGGATCCGCCGCTCGGTGCGCCGTGTCCGTGTCCATGTCCATGTCCATGTCCGTGTCCATGCGGGTCGGCCTTCTGTGGCATCAAATGCGACGGGATGGGCTTGCCTTCTCGCTTCAGACGCTCTCTCTCAATCTTCTTTTCGAGCTCGTCGGCCTGTGCGCTGAGG
>CAYFTY010000520.1:0-4025 GCA_964346045.1 uncultured Bradymonadales bacterium
GTCGGTGAGGTCGATTATCTGATTCGAACAGTCGTCGATCCCGAGAGCGTCGAAATCTGGCAGCCGCCGGCGCCCTTCGGCTCAGATGAGGAGTATCTGCCGCCCGAGAGCGAAGTCATTCTCTTTCGATACATGGCGACGGACGGCTCGATCACGAGCTCCGATAAACTCTTCGACGAAGAATTATTCGACTCGATCGAAGAAGCGTCCGAAAGCGGATGGAGACTCCCTCAAGACGAGAATGGCTCTGGCTCGGACTTCGACGGCGACGGAATCGAAAACGGTGCCGACAACTGTCCGTGGGTGAGCAATACCAGCCAGATCGACAACGACGGCGATGGCGTCGGCGATCTCTGCAATCTCAAAATCTGGTCGATCATACGCGATGGCCGCCTCGGGCTCGATTGGGTCGAGCGCGAAGTACTTCTTGTTGGAGAACGAGAATGAGACGGTTTTTCGTGGTCTTCCTTGCGGCCGTTACGGTGCTCGCTGCTCCCTTCGGTGCGTTTGCACAGGAAGAAGAACAGGGCGACGTGCGCGTCACCAAGCCCCCGCAGCTCATCAATGACGTTCAGGCAGAATATACCGACGAAGCGATCCAAAATCGCGTCGAGGGCCAGGTCAAACTGCGCATCACGATCAGCGCAACGGGCGAGGTCACGGATGTCGAGGTCCTCGAAGGTCTTGGTTTCGGACTCGACGAAACCGCCATGGAGGCGGCCCGCAAATTCGAATTCGAACCTGCCGAGATCAACGGCCAGCCTGCTTCGGTGGCACTGAGCCTCGCCGTCGATTTCTCGCTGCCGATCCTGCCCGCGGTCTTTCAGGGCAAAGTCGTCGACAAAGCCTCCAATACGGGCGTGCCCGCGACCGTCACGATTACCTACGTGGGTGACGAGTACGAAGAAGCTCCCACGGCGACGACCGAGACCGAGATCGATGGCTCCTTCGTCTTTGAGAATGTGCCGCCCGGTCCCTACCGGGTCGACCTGCAGATCGAGGGATACGAGGACCTGCAGACCGATGTCGATCTGATCAACGGAAAGACGAGCGAAGTCGTCTACCGCGTCGACGCATCGCCCGAAAATCTCGTCGGCGAGGTACGCGAGGCAGGCACTCGCAAGCTGCAAGCCGGGTTCAATGTGCAGGTGATCGACCAGGAAAGCGGTGAGACCATTCGCGAAGGTTTCACCGACGCCGAGGGCGCCTTTGCATTCCGTGGCATCGAGCCGGGAACATACACGATTCGCTTCGAAGCCAAGGGATTTTTCATCTCGACCACCGAAGTCGAGATCGACGCCGGCCAGCGCACCAGCGCCACCTACTATGTCGAATCCGAATTTTACGAGGAGTACTCGGTCGAAACGCGCGTCAAACGCCCGAAGACCGAAGTCAGCAAGCAGCGACTCACGCTCGAAGAAGTCAGGCGAATCCCTGGCACGGGCGGCGATGTCGTGCGCGTCATTCAAAACCTGCCGGGCGTGGCACGCGCGCCGTTTGTTAGCGGGTTGATCGTCGTTCGCGGCGCTGCCCCCCAGGACACCAAGGTCTTTCTCGAGGGAGATAATATCCCGCTGGTCTATCACTTCTTTGGCGGGCCGGCCGTGATCAACAGCGAGATGATCGACGCCATCGACTTCTACCCTGGCAATTTCAGCACCTACTACGGTCGCGCCACCGGGGGTGTGATCGACATTTCGACCCGTCGACCCAGGGACGATCGTTTTCACGGGATGGCCGAAGTCGACCTCCTCGACGCAACGGCACTCATCGAAGGTCCGCTCACCGAAGATCTTTCATTCGCCCTCTCGGGGCGACGCTCGTATTACGACATCTTTTTGCCGCTCGTCTTGCCAGACGACGGCCCAAGCCTCGTCGTCGCACCGCGATACTACGACTATCAGTTCTGGCTGAATTACTCGGGGTTCGAAGACCATAACCTGCAGCTCTTCATCTACGGCTCGGATGATTCCGTCGAATTACTCTTCGACGAAGACAATGTTCAGGGAAATGCCGAACTGCAGGTCACCGGGCTCGATCTCAGCAATTCGTTTTACCGCGGGCAATTCCGATGGGAGTGGCGGCCCGACCTGCCGGTCGAGTCGACCTTCATGGCCTCGTACGGGATCAACAAAGCGTCGTTTGAAGTCGCCGATAATTTCTTTTTCGACGTCACCCTCGACATCTCGCAGATCCGCGAGGATGTGCGCATCAAGCTCTCCGACGAAATCACACTGCGAACCGGTCTCGACCTCTTCCTCGGCTACTCGAATTTCGAAATCCGAACGCCTCGATTCGAAAACGACGGCGATCAGGATAGCGACGGCGACGGAGGCGGCCGTCCAAACTTCTCGCGAGACGGGATCCAGGCAGATGACGAGTCGGCCCAGCTCCAACCCGCGGTCTACACCGAGTTCGAAATCCGCCCCTTCGCCAACGAGAAGCTCTTGCTCATTCCGGGCGTGCGCGTCGACCACTTCGGCCAGATCGCAGCGACCTCGGTACAGCCGCGCTTTTCATTTCGCTATAACTTCATCGACAAGTGGACGGCCAAAGGCGGCGTGGGACTCTACACTCAGCCATCGACCCCAGGCACCGAAGACGAGACCTTCGGAAACCCAGACCTGACCTTCGAAAAGGCGATGCAATATGCACTCGGCGTCGAGTACAAACCTTTTGAATACCTGGAATTCGACACCACCCTCTTCTATCGCGACCTCTGGGATATCCTCTCGAATACCGACGATTTCGAGATCACCGACGATGGCGAGACCGATCCCCTGACCTTCTTGAACGAGGGCGAAGGCCGCGCATACGGGGCCGAGGTTCTAATTCGACACTATCCCCAGAATCGCTTCTTTGGCTGGCTCGCCTACACGCTGAGCTGGTCTGAGCGTCTGAATCTCAGGACCGGCGAGTATTTCCCGTTCAACTTCGACCAACGCCATATTCTGACGCTCGTCGCCGGATATAATCTGCCCTACGGCTTCGACATCTCCAGTCGTTTTCGCCTGGTCACAGGCAACCCGACCAGCCCGATCGAAGGTGGAGTCTATGTCGTTGACACCGACGAATACCAACAGGTCTTCGGCGAGACGAATTCGGCGCGCGAGGCGACCTTCCATCAGCTCGATATCCGCATCGACAAGAAATTCGTTTTCGATGCGTGGATTCTCGGCGTCTACCTCGACGTGCTCAACGTCTACAACAACATGAATCAGGAAGGCCGCGACTGCAATTACGACTTCAGCCAATGCGAGCCCACGGGTGGTCTTCCCATCCTGCCAACCCTGGGTATCAGCGCGCGCTTCTAATCGAGTTGAGGAGCCCCCCGAAGACCCCACTCGCTATCGCATGAAGTTCTCGGTCGACGGATCGAAGATGGAGGTTTTGACGCGGCCCTGCGATCTGAGCAACACGCTGCTCACCATCGGATTCGTGACGTTCGATACAAGGGAGCTGAAGTGCAGATCGAGATGTATTGGATGTTTTTAGAGAGTTTGGCCGCCTGAGAGCCCAAAAAGAAAAGCCGACCCGCAGAAGGTCGGCTTTTCGTTCGCATTTTGGACAAACTCAGCCTTTTGCCTGGCTGTAGAGGTCGTTCGCAAAATCCCAGTTCACGACCTCGAAGAAGTGATCGACGTAATCACCACGTCGATTCTGGTAGTGCAGATAGTATGCGTGCTCCCAGACATCGACTCCGAGCAGGCAGGTGTGCCCGTGCGAAATCGGATTGTCCTGGTTCGCCGTGGATACGCACTCGAGTTCGCCATCCTTATTGAAGACGAGCCAGCCCCAGCCCGAGCCAAATTGGCCGGTCGCGGTGCTCTTGAACTCGTCTTTGAAAGCGTCGAACGAGCCCCACTTATCGTTGATGGCGTCGCCGAGATCGTGGGTGGCTTCTCCACCACCTTCGGGCGAAAGCATTTGCCAGAAGAGCTTGTGGTTGTAGAAGCCGCCACCGTTGTTGCGCACGGCCGTGCGGATATTTTCGGGCACAGCACTCAGGTCTGAGAGGATGTCCT
>CAYFTY010000521.1:0-4016 GCA_964346045.1 uncultured Bradymonadales bacterium
GGCAGGTCTACAGCTCGATATCGGCAATGGCGTCGATACACTCGTACGCGGCGACCTCGAGTCGAGTATTCGCGAGATCGCCAACCAGAAATATAAATTCACTCCGTTCTCGACGGCGCGGGGCAAGCTCAATCCGATCGTCAAGGATTGCTTCACCGAAGATTGTCTGACCAAAGCCGGCACCTCGACCGGTGCCGACGTCGGCCTGCGCATCCAATTCTCGGGCGAGGCGCAGATCTACGACTGGTCGGTGCGGGTCTACGACCTGAAAAATGGCAAGGAGCTTGCGGCACGCAAAGGCGCTTGCGAGCTCTGCGGACGTTCCGAAGTCGTAAAGACGTTTCGCGCCACGCTCACGGGAACATTCGACGAGGCGCGCCGAGCGAGCCGAGCTCAGGCGTCAAAGCCAGACCCCAAGCCCACCCCGAAACCTGAACCAAAGCCCGAGCCCACCCAGACACCTAAGCCCACGCCGCAGACTCAAGAGCGGGTCACCGTGGTGGCCGTCGAAATCGACGCCGAGCCGCCAAGCGCCGAGATCTTCTATGCAGGCGAGTCGGTGGGGCGCGGACGTGCCACGCTGCAGCTCAGCCCCGGTCAGCATGAGATAAGGCTCGAGGCCGAAGGCTATCGCACCATCAAAGAGCTGGTGGTTGTCGACAGCGGAGCCGAGAGCAAGACGATGGCGCTGCGCATTCACCTGCCCAAGAAGGACGCCCCCCCCGAAAAAGTGGAGGTCGCAGCACAGGGCCCCATCGATCGCATGGGTTCGGATCGCACGGTCTATGGAATCATCGGCATTGCGACCGGTCTCTCGACGATGGGTATCGGCGCGTGGCTCGCCGCTATCGACGGAGAAGCAGCCTGCGACGATGGAGCATTCGAAGACTGCCCAGAAGTCTACTCGACCGGCGGCGCGGCCTTTGTCACCACCTTCGCGGGAGCCACGCTCTTCACCGCCGGCGCAGTACTCCTCGCGTGGGAAGCTCTCGCCGGTGAGAGTGATCCTCAGGATACCGACGTCAAAGTCACTCCTACCGCCGGCGAAGGTTCAGCCGGTATTGGAATTTTTGGTCGGTTCTAAGTCGCGCGGAAGCCGCATTCAGTCGACCGGTGACTCTAGATATTCGGAACCTCGGGATCGGAACGCCGCAATTTGCGGTTCTCTTCAATCGCCTCGGTGACGGGAACACGCCACAGCATCAGACCACCCACCACAAAGAAAGCTACGACGAGCAAAAGTGCCGTGCGTCGCCCGACCGCGTCCGACGCGAACCCGAAGGTCATCCCGAGGATGATCGAGAGGCGCATGAACATGCCCCAGAAACCAAAGACCTGAGCGCTGCGATTCGGCGGCGATAAAAGCCCCACGACGGTGCGGCTCGAGCTCTGGATCGAACCCAGACCGGCTCCTGCGATCACTGCAATCACCAGGAATACATTATCGGGGGTTGTCGAGAAGAGTGCCGCAAGAACGTCGATGAAATAGATGCTCAATACTCCGACGACCCACCAGGCGATGGTCAGAAGCACACTCGGCTTGGCACCGATTTTGGTCTCGAGCCAGCCAAAACCGAGCGCGCCAGCCGCCGCGCTGATCTGCAGGATGATGAAGAGCCCCTGCAGATAAGCCGCGCTCAACGAGAGTTCCTGGTTGGCGTAGATCCCGATGAATTTGATGACCACCTCGAGCCCTGCCATGTAGACCATGAACGCGAGAAAGAACTTGAAGAGCACATTGTGATCACGTGCGAGCTGGAAAGATGCGCGCAGCTCGGCCAGCCCTGCGGTCGCGAGCTTTTTGAAGCCCGCGTTCTCAAAGCCGGGCCTGGGTTTGGCGCGCTCTTTGACCAGAAGAAAGGTCGGCATGGCCGCGACGAAGTAGAAGAGCGCGATGATGACCATCGACAGTTGATTGCGGTCAATCACAACGTCGGTGGCGAGCTCGGCCGGGTCGCCGAGATACGCGTAGACGGCGGCCAGGCTCGAGAGCCCTCCGAAATAGCCGAGCCCCCAACCAAGCCCCGAAATCAGCCCCATGTTGTCTTCGTCTGAGAGGTCGGGCAGAAAGCTCGCCACGAAACTCTCACCCAACATGAAGGCAGCATTCGAGATCGCAATGAGCGCGATCGCGAGCCAGATATCCCCGACACCGACCAGGGCCAGCCCTGCTGTGGCGATGGCGCATGTGATCGTACAGATGATGAGGTACTTCTTCTTGCCGCCGCTATAATCGCAGATCGCGCCGACGAGCGGCGAAAGAACGATCGCGAGTATCGTCGAGATGATGATCGCGATCGACCAGTAGGTGTCCTGGAACTCGCTCGTATTGGGGACGATATAGCCGGTGAAAAACGCCGAATACACGAACGAGATGACGACGGTCGTGTAGCTCGAGTTGGCGAAGTCGTACATCGCCCACCCGAAGATTTCGCGCTTCTGTACGGGCGCGACGTTGGAGTCCTCGGACATCTTCTACTCGCTGAGCGGTCGTGCTTCGACTCTGGTCTGCCGGGTGTCTTACGTCAAACCCAACTCCCGCGTATTCGACGGCACGTCACCTTAACGACGCGAGAACTTCATTTGTAGGCGCGATCTCTCGCGCCTAAAACCACGGGCGCCGCAGGATTGCGGCACCCGTCGTTGCTCAGGCGGCGCGTTCGACGTTCGAGATGATGCGACGAATTCCGGTCGTCGCTCGATAGAGGTCATTATGTTTGACCCCACCATGTCCGAGAATGCAGAGATGAAGCACCTCGCCATCGATGTTGAAGGTGCGAATGTAGACGCTCTCGCTCGTTGCGTCGGGCACGAATTTTCGCAGCTTTCCGTAGATCTTCTGTCGGCGTACGCGATCAGCGCTTCGCGCAAGCAGCGGTGCATACGCGGCCAGGACCTCTGCCTCTTGCAGATGTCCGGCGTGCGCGAGCATCAGGCCTCGCGAATCTCCGAGCACAAAGCTGCGCAGATCTTCTTTTTCAAAGATGTACTCGAGCTGAAGCTTGATCGCTTCGTAGGTGTTCGAGCTGCGTCGGCGGCGACGTTCGGGCTGAAATTCGATGACGTTCATATCCACTCCTTGGATTGTCGGCATATCCCACATGGGACACGCCGGTGTGACATCCTCCGTGATCCACCGTCAGTGTAGGTGGATGGGCGATAGTGGCAAAAAAATCACCCAGAAGAGATCGACTCATGCCTTCTTCCCCCGCTTCCTATCGACCTCTAAAGCAGATCAGACATGCATCGATCCTTCCGGGTATCGAGAGGCCGCGCGTGCGCGATGCAATATCCACAGGGCAGATCCTTGTTGACCCTTCGCGATACGGAGTCACCTTTGGGACCCGGGCGTGCTATCTTAGGACTTGCAGCCACGGGCGAGGGTTGTATAACGCGGCGCGTCATCGCGAAGCGGTCAGGACAGACGATTTGAATGAGCAAACCATCATCGACGGGCGATATAAACTCACGCAGCGCATCGGGCGTGGCGGTGTAGGTGAGGTCTGGCGTGCGACTCAGGAACCACTCGGCCGCAAAGTCGCTCTCAAATTGCTGCGCGAAAAATACGCGGGCAACTCGCAACTCAGGCGACGATTCGCCCGTGAGGCGCGCGCGGCGTCGGGGCTTGCGCACCCGAATATTGCCGCCGTCTACGACTTCGGGAGCGACGACCTCGAGCGACTCTTCATCGCCATGGAACTCATCGAGGGACCTTCGGTGAGCGAGGCCGTGACAAGCGGACTTTCGCTACGGAATCTCCTCGAACTCGCCGACCAGCTTCTGGCCGGCCTCGCCCATGCCCATGCCCGCGGCGTGGTTCATCGCGACCTGAAGCCCGATAATGTAGTGCTTTCTGGCGCGAGTCTGCCCCATTCGATCGGGATCCCCAAGATCGTCGACTTCGGGATCGCCACGGTCGCCGAGCGAGGCCAGAATCTTGACGAGGAGCCCGACGAAAGCGAGCCAGACGAAGACGAAAAAGATCGGTCGACCCTGCGTGGTGAAGTGGTTGGAAC
>CAYFTY010000522.1:0-4009 GCA_964346045.1 uncultured Bradymonadales bacterium
GTGGTTGATATTCGAAGCCAGGTTGGCCTCGCGAAAGAACCGATTCACATACTCTTCGTTGGTCGCCATGGCGGGGCGCAGCACCTTGAGAGCGATCTCTCGGTCGACGCTGACCTGGCGTCCTCGATACACCTCTCCCATTCCCCCTTCGCCGATCTTCTTTTCGATGAGCCAACGCTCGTCGAGCACTTTCCCTTCGAGCCGCGCGGCCTGATCGTTGAAACGCCTCAGCTCAGTTCCATCGTCTGGACAGAGGCTCAGCTCGTCATCCTCCCACTGTTTCAGACATTTCGGGCAGATCTTCACGCGTTCTCCACCTCGGCATTCGGCTGAAGTCTATCATAAGATTGCAACGCTTCGCCTCCCCGCTCACAGCGGATGCGCCAGCGGTCATTTCGGCATGATCGAGCGCACGCCGAAATGCCCGCAGACAGGCACTTCCTCGTCTTCTTCGAGACCTTTCGGGCCGATCTCGAGTCGATACGAAGCCGGACCTGCATCGAGCTGCGCCCCGGGTGGATAGGGACGGCCCAGACCAATCATATTTGCAGCGATATCCATGATCCGAAAATAGGCAGCATTGAGCCCCTGATCGACCGGGGTCTCGAGCTCGGGAAGGCCAAAAGCAGTCAGCCCTCGCGAACGCATCCAACCCTCGTCGTGCCAGGCATTCACAAAGCAATTTGCGAGCATATCATCTTTCGTCGGGTCTACCGTGAGCGAACGCACGGTACGCGGGGAGTGCAGCCGCGTCGCCATCGGTACGAATACTCCGAATGCCCCGGCATCCACAAACGCACTCATGACCTCGCACACCCGCATGGCAGCATTTCGGGCGTCCTGATTGGCTGACATCACTACACGCCACGTATTCTCGTGGCTTTCCAACATCGCTACTTCGCTTGCTGCGTAGGGCTCGTAGGACCGGCCCGAGAGATCGACGAGTTCGGGGATCGGCTCGTCGATATAGACCGTCGCTTCGGTCTCGTCGTCGAACCCCAATTTCGCCGCCCAATCAAAGTCAGACTCCACGCGATCCACGGTGAGTCGTTTGACCCATGAATGTTGATAGCTTTCGACGATGAGGTCGATTGCGTCCGAGGGCCACGACGTGGGAATCGCGATGACGAATGAGTCGGGCTCTGCCTGCGTATCGGAATGTCCACTCATGGAATCTGGGCCTCGTAAATCGAATAAAGTTCCGCTGTATTCAAGAGAAAACGTGCCGCAATATCGTCGGCCTCGACCCCTTCGACGGGCGCGGCCAGCGCGGCGTCCTGCATTTCTTTGGTGAGAATGAGCTGCTCTTGTTCGCCATCCTTCAGGCGAAAATCCGTCTCAATTTTCTGCAACGCTCTAAGAGAAGTCGTCCACGTCTTTTCTTGCCACTCACCTGCACCTTCTCGCCATCTGCCCACGGCGACGGCACTCTTTTCGAAGACATCCTCGAGACCGACGTTGGTCAGATTCACGACATCGTCATCGGCAGGGGTAATCACGACCCAGACCTCGCAATATCGACCTGACGGCGGTGCGATTTCACCGAAGATCCGCGCGAACCCCCCTGTGCGCATCACATCGTCGACAACCGGCGTTCCGAGTCGCGTCGCCGAAGATGGGACGTGGGCGTAGGCGGGCGAGATCCAGAAATTGGCTGCAACCTCACAGAGATGAAGCTCGACGGCCGAGACCACGACGACAAATTCCTCGATCTCGTATTCGATGCCGTCGTCTTCAAACCGTAGGGGCTCTTCCGACTCGCGCGCGGCCATGAGCCCGACAGCCAGTTTAGGCGGCTCCCACCGGGGCACGGTATCCGAGGGCTCCTCGCATGAAATCGAGAAGGCCGTGACGATGCAGAGCACGAGCGTAATCCATGCCAAAGAAGAGCGCCGCATGCCTCTTTTCCCGTGTTGCGAAGCCCTCGCTTTGGTTATACCTTCGTGGCTCTCGCACCCATTCGAGTCTTGATGCCCGGCCCTTTTCTGCGGTTTTTTGGAGTCCAACGTGCGCATCGAATTCCGATCTTTGCTATCGCTCGTCGCTGTAACACTGGCAACGATGATTACGCCCGCTCTCTCGGCTCAAGGACTGAACTCGACCGAATTTCAGGTCGAACGTTTCGAGCCTCTACCGCATCAGGGCACCACGATTTTAAACGTCGCTAAAAGCGAGGTTCTTCCGCATGGTCTACCGTCCGTCGGACTTTTCGTCCACTACATGAATGATCCGCTCGTACTGCGACAAACGAGCGCCTCGGGCGAGGATACCGAATTCGAATTACTCGGCGACTCGCTGAAAGCCGAGGTGATGGGCGGCTTTGGGCTTGGCGGCATCCTCGATCTCGGATTTGTCGTCCCCATTGTGATCTATCAGAACGGCGGAGATCTGGCGGCCGTCGGCAAGCCCGGTGAAGAGCTCGATAGCTTTGCCCTGCAGGATATCCGTATCGTACCGCGACTGCAGTTGCTCGATCCCGAAGAGTTTGGCGGACTGGGCTCAGCCGTGCTCGCAACCGTGTCTCTACCGATCGGCGACGACCTCAACGGAGAGGGATCCGTACGCGTCGAGCCTCGGCTCGTCGTCGATTACCGGATGGGCGAGTTCGCCGTGGCAGCCAACCTCGGCTGGGCGTTCCGCGAAGAATCGGCTGCTCAGAACTTCGTCGCTGACGATGTGTTCCGCTGGGCACTCGGATTCGAAATCCCGACCGGCATGCCTCGTTTTCAGGTGATCGGCTCGGTATTCGGTGACATCAACACCGCCGAAGAGCGTGACCCAACCAACCTCACAGTGCGCACCGACGCAAGCCCCGATGCCCCGATCGAATGGGCAGGCGGACTTCAATACACCTTTGAAAATCAGCTGGTGGCCAACCTCGGCGGAGGCACCGGCCTCACCGACGGGGTGGGCTCTCCAGATTTCAGAATCTTTGCCTCGATCGGATACACCCCGACTGTGACCGATAGCGATAGCGATGGCGACGGCATTGACGACGATCAGGATGCCTGCCCCCAGGTCCCCGAGGACAAGGACGGCTTCGAAGATTCCGACGGATGTCCTGATACTGACAACGACGAAGACGGCATCGAAGACCAGAAAGACGGCTGCCCGATGCAGGCCGAAGACAAAGATGGCTTCGAAGACGCCGACGGATGCCCCGACCCCGATAACGATCAGGACGGCATCGCAGATACAGACGACAAATGTCCTGACACCGCAGGCATTCCCGAAAAAGACGGATGTCCGGACCGCGACAAAGATGGTGACGGCATTCTCGACGACGAGGACAAATGCCCCGACGAGCCCGAGGACAAGGACGGCTTCGAAGACGCCGATGGATGCCCCGACCCCGATAACGATCAGGACGGTATCCTCGACGTTGACGATCAATGTCCGCTCGAAAAAGAAACTCGAAACGGGATCGAAGATGAAGACGGCTGCCCCGACGAGGACAAGACCAAGGTCCGCGTGACCGAGACCAAAATCGAGATCCTCGAGAAGGTCTTCTTCGACACCGGCAAGTCGGTGATCAAAGAACAGAGCTTCGAGCTCTTGGATCAGGTGGCTGCCGTTCTCACCGCGAATCCGCAGATCAATAAGATTCAGGTCGAAGGACACACCGACGACCGCGGCGCCGAAAGCTACAACCAGCGTCTCTCTCAGGGCCGAGCTGACGCCGTGAAGGAGTATCTCGTCGGGCAAGGTGTCGATGAGTCGAGATTGACCTCCAAAGGATTCGGCGAGAGTAAGCCGATCGCTGACAACGGCACGTCTGAGGGCCGCGAGAAGAACCGACGAGTGGAGTTCAACATCCTCGAGGTCGACGGAACGCCAGTCGGCGACGGACCGGCCATCATCAAGAAGGAGGTCAAAGAAGACGTCGACGACAAGAATGCCGACGAGTCCAATTAGCCACGAGCACGACCGGTACGAGGACGAAATCCAAAATGAGCCAGCTCGAATACGCCAGAGAAGGTGAGCACATCGCCGTCATCACGTTGAATCG
>CAYFTY010000523.1:0-3993 GCA_964346045.1 uncultured Bradymonadales bacterium
TCGTTCTTTTTCATCAGGTACTTCACGCCGCCGGCGTTCTTTTTGACGACCTTGTTCTTATATTTGTGCATCTTGGCCATATCGACCTGTGGATCGGCGAGCGTGATGCCGTAATCCTCGCTGTGCCGTGCCTTTTCGATGAGGTCGGCGGTGTTGAGCATCGCCTTGGTCGGGATGCATCCACGCAAAAGACAGGTGCCTCCCAGACGCTCGGTCGGGTCGCGCTCGACGATCGCCGTCTTGAGGCCCTGCTGAGACGAATGAATGGCTGCCACGTAGCCGCCCGGGCCACTTCCGATCACTACGACGTCGTATGTACTCACGAGAACTCCTCGAGTCTGAAAACCAATTCCGCGGCTAACCTACCGCGATGGGCGCGGGAGTCAACACTGCCCCGAGTTCAATCACGCGGCTCGGATTGGGTTTGGTGGCTTGCGAGGTACCTGGTCGCGATCACTTGCACTTTGATTTATGATTTCGACGTGTTTCGAAGCCTCCCGATCTTGTTGCTGGCAGTGTTCATCCTCGGCTGCCCGGATAATCCCCAGAGCCTCTGCGATGGCGTGGTTTGCCCGACGGGAGAGGTCTGTGATGTACAGACCGGGCAATGTCGCACGCAGCAGCTGCCGCTCTTTGATGGGCCGCTTCCCGGCCGTAACGTCGAGATCGATGCGGCGGGTGGCCTGATCTTCATCACTACTTTTTATCCGGTGAGTCGATCGGTCGTCGGCGGTGTGATCGACCGCGAATCGCGCGATGTACGCGTGTTGATGCAGACCGAGCGCGTGCCGGGAAAGCTTGGGCTCGAAGCCACAAACGATCGGGTGGCGATCGCGTGGCCAGGGCCCGAGACCTACCAGATCGCCTGGCGCAGCGTGAGAAATACCAACGCGTTCTGGAACTTCGTCGACGTAAGCGCCGACCGACCTTACACACCGAGCTCGGAGTTCGACATCCTGCTAGGTGATCGCGGCGTGACGATCGCGTCGCGCACCGACGATGGCACACTGATCGTACTCGAACCCGAGAGCATCGATGGTCTCTATCAGCTCAGCGTGGTCGACGACGGCGGGGTCTCGGCCAATGGCGTGTCGTGTCCCGACGAGGTTCGCGACACGTTGAATCTCGGGGTGGGACGCGAGCCCGACATGACCATGGGTCCCGACCGCGAGATCCTGGTCTCGTATCAAGACGAAGACTGCGGTGACCTGAGACTCGCGCGCCGATTGAACGACGAGTGGATCATCGACGTCGTCGACACCGGCGAAAGCGATGGGCAGCCCGAAGCCGGGCAGCGCGGACGTGTCGGTCGATATTCGTCGGTGGCCGTGACGCCAAGTGGTCGTGCGGCGATTGCCTATTACGATACGTCTCGAACCCAGTTGCGATTTGCCCGTTCGACCGATCGCGGCTGGGAGGCCGAGGTCGTCGATCCAGGCTTAAATCTCGACGGTCTCGCGAGAGAGCGAAAAGATGTCGTGGGCACTTTTGCGACGCTTTCATTCGACGAGCGGGGTGTCGCCAACATCACCTATCAGAATGCCTCGACCCACGAGTTACGCCGGGCAAGCCGCTCGCTCGATGCTTCGCGTTGGGTGCTCAGAACGATCGCAAACGAGGGGCTTGTCGGTTTTTCTGCCACGCACGCCTATTCGTTGGAGACCGGCCTGATTGCGGCTGCCGAGCGCGTTTCGCCGGGCAGTTCGACCTATCGCTCGCTCCTGGAGGTCGTATGGGAGTGAGCAGATTTGCCATGCTACTCGCACTGCTCAGCCTTGTGGGTTGCGACGAGGTCGACGTACGCATCGACGACCCTTCGCGCCCGGTTACCGTGCAAGAAGGCGCAGCCCGCGTACTCTTTCCAGCGGCAGGCATCGCGCGTCTGTACGACCTGAGTTCGCCCGATGGTTTCGCGCTCACGGCCGAACGAGAGGTCGCGTGGTCCGAGACGGACGCAGGCATCTCGATCGGCCCGGTCGAGCAGAACCTCAACGTCACGGCTCGGACGTCGATGGTCGAGGGCCTCGAAGTCGTCTTGACGACACGGCTGCGTGATATTGCGGTCGCTCTACCCGTGCGGGTGAACCAGGGCGCAGATCTGCGCATCTGCCGATACAGCGTGACCACCGATGCCATCGATGTGATCGGGCGACTCGAGCTCGTCATCGAACATGGAGAGAACCAGCTCGAGGTGGTCGAGACGCCCACGGTGCAGGTCGACCGCGCTGATATTGCGGTCGAGCCTCTCGGCGGATGCTCGCTTCCAGACGAGGCCGAGTTTGGGGAAGGTAGCTTTGACGACGTGCTCGTCGACTACGCCGTTCGCGCAATCGCTGACTCCGCGCGCGCGACGCTAACGACTTCGCCGATCGATCTCGGCGGCATCGTGACGGGCCGCATCGAGCTCGACCGACGCGCTGCCTTTGAGAATCGCCGCGGCACTCTCGCGTTCGAAAGCGATCTGGAATCGCCGGTAGGACTCGCGCTGAGCGAGCGCGGCATCGACGTTTTTCTCGACGTTGGCGTCGCTGCCAACCGTGCCAGTTGTGCACCACCGGTCGAGCTCGAAGATGCTGGCGAGGTCTCAACCACCGAGCTCGATCCCGGAGCGACGCGTGATTTCGGAGCCGACGTCTCGATGGCATTCGCAGCCGGGTCGATCGAACGACTGGCTCGCAGCATGGTACTCGGCGGATTCGCCTGTCGCGGTCTCGAAGATGCACGGCCCGCCGAGATCAACGAAGAGATCGTACCGACCGAAGACCTGCGGCTCGGTGATGTCGGCCTGGGTGAAATCGACCTCGGCCCCTGGGTGCGCGTCACGAGTGCGCCGGGTTCGCTTCCGACGCTCACGCCCCGTCCAGAGAATGGTGCGCTCGAGCTGGAGTGGGATTCACTCACGCTGGAAATCTACGGGGACTTTCAGGGAGCGCCCACCCGTCTGGCGACCTTGAACGCCGGTGCGACCGCGACCCTGCGGGCGCGGCGAAACACGACCGGTTTTTTGCGATTCGACGTCGACGCCATCGTCGTCAGCGATGCCGACCTGGAGAGCCCGTGGCTCTTTCGGCCGCCCGAGGAATCAGCGCTCAGGCAATGGGCGCGTCGCGCATTGCTCCTGATCCTCAATGAGCAGTTCGTGCTGCCGCTGCCGCTGATGGCACCGAGTGATGTGCGCGTCGTCGGTACCGAGGTTCGTGATACCGACGTCGTCCTCTACCTGGCCTACGATTGATTCCCATAAAAAACCCGCTGCGCGAGGCGCAGCGGGCATTATTCAGGATGATAAGGCCTCAGCGAAGAACCTGGTACAACGAGTTGCGCAGGATCTGCTCGCCTTCAGCCAGCGGGACGGTATCTGGCAAGAATCCGAGCGTAACCGTTTGTCCACCGTTGCCCACGACTCCGCACGAGTCTCCGTTGCCCCAGGTGCAACCCGAGGTTGCTGTTCCGGTCGGACTTAGCCCGATGGAGTAGACGCCGTAGCCCGGGTTCGTGACGGTGACCGTACCCAGATTGCGTCCAAGTACCGGGCCATCGAAGGTAGCCGACGTAAGGTTGCTGTTGCCCGTCGTCGAAGCCTCCAGAGCCGTGAAGACGTTGTTGCTGCCCGTCGTTGACCAGTGCAAAAAGATCGTGGGGCCACCCGCGTTGATCCAGTCGAGGAGCGCCGTCTCTCTCGCACCTGAAACAGAGAAAGATCCTTCGGCATAGATCACCACATCGAAGTTACCGCCCGGAATATCAGTTTCAGGACTGGTCGACACGGTGAGTGAAATCTGTCCGGCGGTCTCGAGGTCCTGCAGCGCGGCAAAGAATGAATCCGTACCCGATGCGCTGAGATCCCGATAATAGAGGACGCTTTGCCCCGTAAACACATTCGTACAGATACTGGCCGTCTCGACGACAGTGTCGATCGAGCCATCACCGGTGGTGTCATAACCAAAGGTGAACGTCGTGCCCGAGAAGGCGCACTCGGCTGCAGTAGCAGGG
>CAYFTY010000524.1:0-3989 GCA_964346045.1 uncultured Bradymonadales bacterium
AGGCCGTCGATTCTCAGGCGTACCTGCGTGTCTGCCCGTGCGCCATCATATTCTGAGCGTCCTCGAGGTCTTCGGGGGTGTCGATCTCAGTCCATGTGCCCGGACGAATGGCAAGCGTGTAAAACTCGTGTCCGTCGTCGAAAAGTTCGGCAAACATATCCTCGTAGTAAGCGTCCTTTCGCTCGGCAGGCGACATCTTATTCAGACGTTCGAGGAGCGCATCGAAGGTATCCTCGCCGATGACCTGAGCGCCAATGGATTCGCCGTGACTCATACGTGGCTGAAGCTTTTTGCTGAGGCCGACGACTCGCCGACTGAACCAGGGAGCATCGACCGGCTCGAGCTGAAATTTCATCTCTTCGGCGCCGAGTTGACTCGAGAGCTGCAGGAGCACCGCAAGGACATTGGGCCGT
This sequence comes from uncultured Bradymonadales bacterium, assembly GCA_964346045.1. GTDB lineage: Bacteria > Myxococcota_A > Bradymonadia > Bradymonadales > Bradymonadaceae > CAYFTY01. The sequence goes on from CAYFTY010000524.1 coordinate 414, forward strand.
GGATCGGTGATGAGGTCGTAGAGCCATCCATCGTCGTCGACGAGGATGTCGCCGTCGCAGAGCAAGAAGGGTCCGCCTTTCATTTCGAGCATCGCACGACGCAACGATTCGGCATTATTGGCTGAGTCGTAGGCATCGTTGTGTACGAATCGCAGCTCGGGAAGCCCCTCGACACCCTGCAGATGCCCCTCGAGCACATCGCTTTTGTAGCCGGTCACGAGCCACGCCCTCTCGATGCCGTGTTCTTTAAGCTGCCGCATCAAACGCACGATCAGAGGCGTCCCGGCCACCTCGACGAGGCATTTGGGTATCTCGTTCGTGTAAGGCCGCAGTCGAGTGCCCATCCCGGCGACGAGAAGGACAGCATCTCGGACATGTCGTTCGCGGGTTTGCAATTTTCCCATCGTACACTCCACAGCTTCGGGCGATTGTAGTCATAAGCGCGATGCCCGAGACGTCCCACCACAAAACGACGAATGGCCGCCAGGCGGGCTCAGTGGTTAGATGCATCGTCGAGCGGTGCGTTACGATGTCGTCCCAGAATCAAGAAGGGTGAGGCGACGTGAGTGGGCAGAGCCTCGTCGACTCTCTCCTCGATATCGGCGGCTGCAGCTTCGTATTCTGACGCTTCGCGAGCCGCGAGTTTCGTGGCCAACACAAAGACGTCGTCGTCACCACCAACGACCATGAGCCAGACCTTCCATGGCTGTCCGCAGGCCTCTTCGGACTCCAAGACTTCGTCAGGGACAGGTCGGGTAACGATCCGGAAGGTAGGGTCCGAAATCGAGCGCTGCACCACATCTTCTTCGATGAATTGAAACGCGGCCCCATCGTAGACCAGCAGCCTCGAGACATATTCGGTGCGCCATGCCTGCGCCTCGAAAAAGGGACGCATCAATCCAAAGAGTACCACCCATGAAACCATGACGGCCAGGCCGAGGAAGATGGCCTCAAAGAGAGCAGAGTCAACGACGCCCGGTGCCTTTAGAAACGCGACCGCATTCGCAAAAACGCCTCCCGCAAAGCCCGCGAGGTAGGGGCGATCGGCCGCAAAACGCATCACCGTGCCATAGAGCCCCTCGCGGGGCACGAGATCTTCGGTTCGATAAGGTACGGCAACAGCTTCCATGGTCTCCTCAATCGAGCCGTCCTCTATCAGATCGGTCGGGGTCGCGCTACACATCGCCACGGTCTTTCATGCAGCAGAACCAAAGATCGAGGTGTGTGGATCCCGGCCGCGATCGTCAGTGAGAATGTTGGGATCCCCAGTTTTCCACAACCTTTCCACAGGCCTCTGACCCGCATAGATCGTACATTTTCTTGATCCCTGCCGCGGCCGATCTAGGCTTGTTTTGCGCGGAATGAACCGCAAGCCTCAAGCACACTGGAACTCCACATGTCTCACACATGGTTCGTCATCGACAATGATGGCCGCCGGGCAATCCGGGGTAAACCCATGGATTTTTGGTCCAAATTCAACTACTCGGGCGACGATTCCGAGTGGCCCGAATTCACGCAATTCGTCGTGAGCATCAAGGACGTGAAGCTCACAGACATTCAACAGGCGGTCGAGACAGTAGCAGGGACGCGTGGTCTCGAGCCTCAGGACGTGAGCAGTGAACCCGAGCACTGGGATGAAGCGCTGGTGGTCGCCAGGAATGGAGATGCATGGTGCCTCGCCGAGCCGCGGGTCGACCTCGAGGATCGATTCCTCGACGAAGAAGCGGCCGAGCAAATCGCGGGGCTGCTCGCAGCAGACGCCGTATTTTTCGGGCATCGCCCGGGCTCGGGGACGATTCACGTGACCCGATACGAGACCGGCGCGTGCACGCTCGCATGGTACGATTCGTCACTTCCCGGGCCGAGTTTCGCGCGCATCTTTCACCGCAACGGTCAATGCACGGATGAAGATCCGCGAAGCTATGCACTGCGGGTCATGGACATGCCCGAAACCAGTCCACTGCTCGACCGATACGCATTCGTCGCCAATCAGGTGCAGTCGTTCGGGATGCAATCGATCAGCCCCGAGCTCGATGAATGCGAGATCGAAAAGGCATTCGAGTTTCTGGCGCGCGTGCCCTGAAGGGTTTAGTACGCACATCGAAAACCGACATCAGCGCGTCGCTCGTCGGCGTCGAGCTCGAGCCGCCCGGTCGTGCGTAGTTCGAAAGGATTGCTGGCCCATGAGCCGCCGCGGGCGTAGCCGTTTGTGCCATCGCCGGCGACCCATTCGGCGACGTTACCGGCCATGTCATAGGCGTCTGCGTCGCTCTTTCCGTCGCCATAGACCCCCGGCGGAGCCGACCATTCGTAGCCGTCGATCTTTCCGAGAATCGGATTGCGGATCACGTCGACCTCGCCCCAGTTGGCATGGTCTGAGACCCACGCATCGCCCCAGGGAAAGAGCTTGCCGTCAGTACCGCGTGCCGCGCGCTCCCACTGGTCATGAGTCGGAAGCGCCCCACCCGCCCATTCGCAAAACTCAGCCGCTTCGTTTCGAGTCACGCAGACAACCGGCATCTGTGGCTCCTGCACCGATTTGGGCACGCGCAGCGCAACCTGTAGGCCCTGATGCGTGTAGACCTTGCAATCTCGGTAGTCGATCTCGGCACATTTTCCGCGTTTGATGCAGCGGTTCCACTGGCTGTTGGTGACCTCGAGATTGTCGATCTCGAAGGCATCGAGTTCGACCTCTTCCTCGGGATATTCGCCGGCGAGGAGTCTGTCTTCCTCGCATTCATCCTGATCGTCGGACATTTTCTGGCAGGTCATCAAGATAAAGGCGCGAACTTGCTCGTCGAGTCCTTTGAGAAACGTGCCTTGTGCGACGGTGACTTTCTGGCTGTCGGCTCTGAGCTCGACCGCTTCTTCTTCCTGGCTGGCGAGATAGTAGGTAAGCAGCATCAGGGCAGCGGTCGTCACAATCCAGGCCGTAGCGATGACGGCCCGCGACATCGTTCGTTCTTCGCGCTGCAGGGTAAAGATCCCGCTCTCGCGGGGCGAGATCGGCGGCTGTTTCCGCAGGGTCTCGATATTGTCGCCCGAGGGTTCAGTACTGGCGACATCCACCGGATCGAGGCCCTCGAGCACCGTGGCCGAGTCGCCGTCCTCGAAGCGTCGAACCTCGTTCTTCGAGACCTCGGAGACCTCGACTCTGCGAGCAGGAAGAGACGGCTGTCTTTCGGGCTCGGTATCCTGACCCGATTTCTGGGAGCCCTCTCGAAACCTGGTGACCATTTCGGGGGTAATCGGACGATGCCCCTCACGCACGGTACCGGGCCGCCGCAATCGAAACCCACAATTCTCGCAAAATGGCGCCTGAACGCCATTGGGGGTGTCGCACTCGGGACAGGTAATTGTCGGTGCATCCGTCAAGAATCAGACCGCTTGCGCAACAGGAATCGGTGGACTACGATGCGGCGCCATCAACAGATAACACGGGGTTTACGTCGGCGCTATGCGCTCACCAAATCACGATTTATACGGATACACAAGGGTCCGCCCCAGCTAATATCAGGACAAAGTATGAAGACCATCACAACGTGGATGACGATTCTGCTCCTCGCGACCCTCGCG
>CAYFTY010000525.1:0-3983 GCA_964346045.1 uncultured Bradymonadales bacterium
CTTCATGCGGGCGCTGCCAGTAGCCAAGCATCACGCCGGGATCGGAACGGTGATTAACGACACGGTGCCCTTCCTTGTCGTCGGCTCGCTTGTAGGCCTCGTCGACGAGAATTTCTCTGCGGGCTCGGGCATGACGGACCTGCAGTATCTCTATCGGGTGGGCACCTCGATGACCGCCAACACCACCGAAGGAGTTGTGAAATGAACGGTCTGATTCGGCAGATGCTCGGTGGCGAGAAGGGCTCGGCGATGACGGAATTCGTCATCGGGTTGCCCGTCTTCGTTACGATCTTTTCGGCGATGGGGGCCATGTATCAATTTCACCATGGTGGGCTCGAAGCCAAGGGTGAGGCCTACTCGAATCTCTGGGCCGAAGATGCTCAGGGCACCCTCCTCGGTGTTTCGCCCGTCGGCGCCTTCGACGATATCGGTTCGATCGGCGATGTCTGGCAGAACGGACTCAGCGGAGCCGGCATCTATGTCGACTCGGGTATCAAGACGCAGATTCCTGCGCGGCTGATGCCGGGCTCGGGTGTCGACCCAAGCCTGCAACTCAGTGGTATCACGGGCGGCAACGACACGTATGTGAACTATCGACTGCTCAATGACTTTTATGATCCGACATGGAACGGAAGCAGCTTTGCCGGCGCGTTCAGCTCGATCATTCGCACGAGTGGCTCGGGCCTCGGAATCGGCGCAGGGGTTCGCTACGGAGCCTCGCAGGGAAGCGGAACTGCTTCGGTATCGACTCTCTGGGGGTCTGTGAATTACGACTCGGGTGAGATTGATCTGCCAGCCCGAACGGCCTCGACGCATCGTATCGCGCCAGTGATTCTGAGCCGCATGGAATTCAGCCTCACCGAACGATTCGATGAGTCGATTCCCGTATTCGAGGTCAATCCCAATCTGAGCAGCGAGCAACTCGAGGAAGGCGATTCGTGTCAGACCCAGGCTCGCGCTTATCAACGATGCATCCAGTCGGGTGTCGATAGCGGGCGCTCGAATCGGGCCGCTGCACGTGGATGTCGTCGACAGAAACCCAGCGGCGAATGCGAGTCGCTCGCAGGCAGCGGCGGAGCAGGTAATTTCGACATGAGCTGGTGCGGCGCATTGGGCGGCTGCTGAGGAGAGAGATATGAACGAAACGATTCGAACTATGCTCGTCAGCCTCGCCAAATTCGGACTCGCCGGCGCCGCCATCTTTGGCATCGCGATGCTGATCCTCACACAGGACGCCTCAGACGAGGCTTCGCCCGGTGAGGTGAAATCAGCCGAAGCAGACATCGTCGACGCAGCTTTCAAAGATGGAAGCGAGTTCACACGGGCCATGCTCTCACTGGGGTTCAAGCCTCGCGCCTACGACCTCAACGGAAACGTGATGTACTTCGCGTCGGGTTATGTCGACCAGAAGCACCCGATCGACGTGATGAACACGGTTCAGTCCGAGATGGTGAACTACGGGGTGAACAGTCGAAACTGGCTCGACTCCGCGCCACTGGACAAGACAGTTGGGGCGCCCCAGGTCGCCGAAAAGTACAAGAAGGATCCGGCGGTGCTCGATCGTTACGAAGCCCAGTCGGCAGCGATGCTGCGTGGCGAGTTGGTGCCGCTTCGAAACGAGAAAGACTATATCTCGGTCGGTAGCGTCATGAATGACAGGGGGCTCGACGAGACGATGGCCGATTATGCCGAGGCTGGTAAAGAAAAGCCGATGCGTGACCATCTCGGTGGGTACCGCTTCATCGATGCCACCCACGAGCCAGGACTCGACCGCACGATGATGACCGCGGTCTGGACCCGCGACGAATTCGCACCCGCCAGAATGGAAAACCGTGCGTTCAAGCCGCAACCCGCCGACCCGAACGTTCCGGCCTGTGTCGGCTGTGAACGCAACTTCCGCATGCAGAGCCTGAATCAGGACGAGCATTTCAACCACAACATGTGGACCACCAAGAATCGCAGCCTGAACAAGACCTATTCGTTCTACAAGCAGGCCATGGCCAGCCGCGGCTGGAAGGAATCGGGCGTGCAGTCCAAACTCGACCGTCTCGCGCAATACCTGCCTGAGGTCCAGCAGATACCTGGGCGCACCATGAACTTCGAGAAAGACGGAAAACAGATGACCATCACGCTCGTTCCGTCGACCGAAGGGGGCACGGCCGTCTTCAGTTCGGAAGAGAGCGAGGGTGCCCAGTTGATCCTCGATAAATAGGCGCCTGGAGCGAGTGCTTGAAATCTGAAACCCAGATCGCCATCATATGCGACCGCGCGCCGGTCGCATTTCTTTTTCTTTATATCGACGCGGCGTCGTGAATTCGAGCAGGAGAGCGAGATGGTGCATAGAGGTGTTCTGGTGTTCTTTGCTATCGCCCTGATAGCCGCGTGTGGGTCGGATGATGAGAAAGACATCCCCGTAATCACGTCGAATAATGGCAATAATTCGACGGTGAATAATCAGTCGGCCAACAACCCGAATGATACGGGCGTTCAGAACAACGATTCGAATAACGTTCAGAACAATGCGGCCAACAATGATTCGAATGGCACCAATAACGCTTCGAATAACCCCCCGAATAACACGAATATCAATGATAGCTGCCCACCCGAAGCCCGCCCGGTATACGTGGTCGAGGCGGCAGCCGATGGAAATTTCGACGAGCAAGGAAAGCTCGTGCGATTCGATGCCCGCGAGCTCACATTCACCGATATTGGAGAGCTGAACTGCCCGGCCGATGCTGGTGAAACGCCGTTCTCGATGTCGGTCGACCGCGACGCGAACGCATGGGTTCTCTACTCGAATGGCGAACTCTTCAAGGTGAGCACCGAAGATGCGAGCTGCGAAGCCACCAGCTACCAGCCCGGTCAGAACGGATTCTCGCTCTTTGGTATGGGCTTCGTACTCGACCGGCCAAACTTCGAAGACGAAACGCTCTACATCGCGGGCGGTGACGGGCCCAGTGGTTTTCAGGCGCCCCGGATGGGCTATCTGACCTTTCCTGATCTCACCGTGACCGGATTAGAAACGATCGGTGGCTGGCCCGAGATGTCGGGAACGGCGGCGGCCGAACTCTGGGCGTTTTTCCCGGGCACCAATCCACCGCGCGTCTCGAGGGTTCTTCCGGCCTCGGGCGAAGAAGTCGAAGTGATCCCGGTCTCGGGCATCACCGGTCAGCCCAACGCGTGGGCCTTCGCGCACTGGGGTGGTGACTTCTGGCTCTTCTACAAGAGTCAGAGCGACCCCTCGACGCGAGTTTTTCAGGTCGAGCGCGAGTCGCAAGAGGTCACTGAAGTCATCACCGATAGCGGCCGTTACATCGTAGGGGCCGGTGTTTCGACCTGCGCGCCTCTCATCTATCTCTGACAGGCGTGGCATCGCATGGCGCCATTCTTATTTGGTAGAAGCTTTTCGTTGGGCCATCCCGGGTGGCTCGGGCGCCTGCTGTCTATCGTCGTTTTCTTCGTTCTCGTGGGATGCCAGGAAGAAACCGAGCCCCAGCCTGGCGATACCTGCTCTTCGCTGCAGGATTGTATCGCTGGTTTCTCACTGGTCTGTGACGACGGTGTCTGCGCACGGGTGAGGTGTCTGAGGACTGTGCAGTGTCCGCTCGATTCGGCGTGCGTGAGCGGCTTTTGCGGTGCTCCCGAGTGTGAAGACGAGGCCGATTGTGAGCAGGGCTCGCAGTGCTTCGAAGGCGCCTGCCGCGACGATCTCTGTGACACCAAGGCCGACTGTTCGATCGACCAGGTCTGCCGTGAAAACGCGCCCCGCGTCTGTGTAGACCCGCCCGATTTCTGCGTCAGCGATACCGATTGTCCCGGCATTTTTCGGTGCTCGTTGCCCGCGGGAGAATGTGTGGCTCCATGCGAAGCAGATACCGACTGTGCATCGCAGCGTTACTGTGACCCAAGCGGTATCTGCCGCAGCGCATGCTCTGATTCGACCGTATGCCCCGAGGCAGAGATCTGCGCCCGGGGAAGATGCT
>CAYFTY010000526.1:0-3976 GCA_964346045.1 uncultured Bradymonadales bacterium
ATCGTTCCATCCATCATGAACTGAAGACGGCGGATGCCGCCGACCTGTGAGATATAGACGTTGCCCATCAAGGGGCCGCGATCGATCGTCGTCGTATACTCGGGGAGCGACGCATTCAACGACTCACGGAAGCTCAACGGCTCGGCCGCGCTCGAGTCGTAGTCATACACCTGCAGGGCATTGCCCTCGCCGAGCACGACGACTACCGCATTATCATAAGGTGACGTGACCACGCTCGCCGGATCTTCGACGTCTGTGATGACCTGCGCGCCCGATATCGAGTCGCCATCGATGCGGGCGACGCCAATGCGATGCGTGCCGAAGAGGCTGTTGTCGGTGAGCAGGGCGAATTGGTCGTCGTGGGTCACCGCCATATGCGAAATGATGGCGTCGTCGTCGGGGAAGATCTGAGCGCTATTCAGGCGTGACGGTGTCTGGAGATCGATGAGGTGGACATCATTTCGCGTCATGTCCTCGAGAAAATCATCTGAGGCCAAAACGGCTCGCCCATCACTGAGGAAGTCCATTTCATAAGCGAGCTTGGCACCGCCCACGAGCCCCTCATCGGTCAATTCGCCGGTCTTGCAGTCGATGCTGACGCGATAGACACCGCCGAGGTTGTTATTCTCGAGATCGCGAAAGCCCAGGTGCAGCACGTATGCGGTATCTGGTGACGGGCCAGGCACAACGGTGCCGGCATAGAAATCGTCGCCGGTAAAATTCGCATTCACGACGGTCGGGGTGCCGTCATCTTCGAGGGTGAAGACACCGATGCTGCCATCCTCTTGAACGGCCATGCCCACGCGCCCATTCTGCGAAAAGACGATGCGTCCCATCTGGGCGCGACCCATCGTAAACTCGACGCCGTTCGAGGTGATCGAGCCGTCGTCTTCGACCGTCAGTACTTCGTAGAGATTGCGGGGATTGAGATCGGCGTCGTTCGGACGCGAGACCACCAGAAAGCGCGGTGCATCATCGGGGCGCGGAGCACACTCCTCGGCCATCCCCTGGTCGACCTCGACAGCCGTATCTGCGACCGAACCCATGTCTTCGACGACGTTTCCGTCGTCTTCTGCGAAGCTCACGTCAGGCGTATCATTGCGATCGACGCCAGTATCACTGCCCTGATCGGTCGTCGCGTCGTCTGAACACGCAAAGAGCGAACATGCGAGTAGCACTACACATATTTTTTTCATGTCATCATCCCGTTTCAACGGCGACCGAATCTACCGGGCCCCCATGCGCGCTACAAGAGTTCCTGATTCTCGGCTTCGATCGCAGCCCTCAATCCTTACGGGCCAGATCAGAACGCCTGGTTTTCTCTGTTTTTTGATAGGATAGGGTCATCTCACCCGAAACACTCGATGGCGAGCTCATCGAAGCAGTCGAATGGGGACGTCGAGTGGCGCAGAACTCCAGCGTTGCGGAGTTCGTCGTCGAGCAGGTTTTAGGGTCACGAGCTGACCGGCTCTGCGGGCGCAGCTGAGGTTTGAGGGGTAGAACTCAAATAATGCTTTCGATGGTCGAGGCTCAGCCCGACGGCTGTGCCTCCGATCACCGCGATCGGCATACACAGAAAATTCAGGAGCGGGATCCACAACATGACAGCCGCGCCGGCTCCGAACCCGACGGTCATCTCTTTGAACTTCCAGACGATCTTGAATTTATCGCCGAAATTATATTTGCGGCGCTCGAGCGGAAAGTCACTGTATTCGACGGCCAAGAGATACGAAGAGACGGCGATGGCCATGGGGCCGGTGACCAGGCCGACACCCGGGATCAGACCCAGAACGCCCAGAATCAACGAGCTAAATCCTTGAACCACCAGGATGAAGAGCGACATCACGATCGAACGGATCAACGCGCTCGTCTGGCTGCGAAAGCCGCTTCCAAATTCGTCTGCGACATCCCCTTTCAAAATCCGCTCGGTATCCTGCGAGAGCATGTCGTTGAAGGGCGATGCGACCAGCGCTCCGATCAGCAACATCGAGAGGTAGGCGATGACGACCATCAGCAACATGATGATGGCGTAGACGATATACCAGAGGATGACCATGAACCCATCGGGTTGGGTCCAGATCCAGTCGACGATACCGCCGGCCTGACTCACGAGCACGCCAGCGGTGATGAAGAAGAGAATGATGTTGATTGCGGCAGGAATCGCCACCTTGGGCCAGAGCTCTTTATGCCGCATCAAAAACTTCACCGATCGGTACGCGATCGAAAACCCTCCGGTGAATTGCTTGAATTTCGTCAGGTCGTAGAGCGCTTCGACCTGGGCGAGTAGAGGGTCGACGCCGGCCTGCACAGCCGTAGTTGGCTTCTTCTGCGGTACGTTTTCCATGTCGACGATTCTATGCGCAAGCGGCTGGTGGTCCAGCAAGAAGTGGCTGCAGACCACTCGCCTATTTGCCGCTGAGCTCTCGCACGCGCGCGACGAAGTCGTCTCGGGCTTTCGTATAAGCGGCTTCGTCAGCCTCGGCGCCCGACTCCGAGTAGAGATCGAGCGCCTCTGTCGCACGAAACGCCGAGTCGATCAGCGGCACAAGTGCGCGGTCACGGGCTTTTCGAGATGGGTCTTCGTAGAGCTGGTCGAGCACTACGCGATACTGCGTTCGCATGTCGCGCACCGCGACGAGGTTGTCGTCGAGGACGCGACCATCCTTGGCCTCGAAGGTGTCGGTTTCGAGGCGGGCATGGAGTACGGCGTTGAGGTTCATGGTGGTGAGCAGAGCATGTGCGTATGCCACGCCGAGATGATGGCGATAGCGCTCGGTCTCTTCGGTCTCAATGGTCGGCTCGGGCGGCGGGCATTCCTTTTCGACGACCTTCTTAGCCGGAGCGGGTGCCGTAGCGCAGGCCGAGAAGACGAGCGAAAGAACGAGCGCAAAATACTTCATCAAAGTGACCTGAAAGCCATAGGGTAACGAATGGGATACGGGCCGCCGTCGAGGTCGATCTCGGCCTCGCCGAGCCTCTGCACCATGCATGTTTGAGCGTCTTCGAGATCCAGGGTCGAAGCGATGATCTCGACGTCGCGGAAGCCGCCATTTTCGATGGTCGCGGCAACCATCACGGCGCCCGAAATACGACCTCGAACGTGCTTTGCCATGCATCCGTTCAGCCGCTTGTGGGGGTTGGGTTCGCGGCCGATACCGGGCCGAAATGCCGCCCGAAAGGTCGTCGGGTCGATGCCCTGCACGATGGGTATCGACGAGCGGCTGCCGTCTTCGCGATAGACGCGAAAACCCGTCGCGAGGAGCGATGGAATCTTCATCGGAAGCCCGCCAGAACGAATCGCTTCGAGCACGCAGAACTCGAAATCCTCGACCTCGACGTCGGTCTCGGGGTCGATCTCGACGACAAACGGAAGGGTCGAATAGTCGACCGAGACCACATAGTCGCGAAAGGCCTCGTCGCCCTGCCAGTCGAGGCTCATGTGTTGCTGCGCGCACTTCGCGATGACGGGGTGTTTCACGTCGTCCGTGTTCTCGCGCGAGACTTTCTGGACGGTCGCCTTATCGGTGTCGAGCCGCTTGTCCGGATCGTCTTTCTCGGCGCTGGAGCCAGTGCCGCATCCGGTGAGGAGCAGGCAGATTGCGAGGATGAGCATCCCTGTCAGAAGTGGGAAAAGGGGACGAAGGGGAAAAAGTTCTTCAGGTTGCGCCCGATCAAACTTGAATAACCTCTTCCCCCTTTTCCCCTCGTTCCACTTTAAACCCGGATGCGATGTCACGAACGTGCCTCCAAACCAACGCGAGAGCGCAACAAGTCCTCGAAAGGATTGAAGTACTCGTCCGATCGTTCGAAGACGCCATCCGCGCCCTTTCCGCCGTCGCGCGGCCGAAAGACGTCGGCGAAGACGCCTTCGGCGAGTATATCGAACATGCCCTCGCGTTCGACTTACTCGAGCAATTCGCAGGCATCGGCGAGCACCGATTGAGCACGGGATTGGATGATGCCGCGCTCTTTGTAG
>CAYFTY010000527.1:0-3971 GCA_964346045.1 uncultured Bradymonadales bacterium
GATCATCTGCAGAACAAGATCCCACAGGCCTTCGAGCTGAAAGTGCCCGACGAAACCCTGGATCTTCTCGTGGAGAAGACCGTACACGAGCGTTATTACACCGAAAACGAATCCCGCTGAGCGCTCAATCCAGCGACTCGGGTGGCCTCAAGATCGGGATCTCGCCAAAGTCAGGGACGGCCGGCTTTTCTTCGTCGATACGCTTTAGCGCCTCTTCGATCGCCCGCTCGAGCTGAGGATCCTCACCACGGGCCCATGCGCCAGGGTCGAGCTCGACCTCGATGTCGGGGTCGGTTCCGTAATTCTCGACGCCAAATCCAACGTCTTCGAACCAGAACGAGTACTCGGGCTGGGTCGTGACCGACCCGTCGGCGAGTCGTTGCCGCGGCCAGATACCCACGACTCCGCCCCAGGTGCGTTTGCCGATGAGCGGGCCGATCTCCATGAGCTTGAAGCAGTGACTGAAGATGTCGCCATCGCTTCCGGCGTGCTCGTCGGTCAGCGCCACGATCGGGCCCAGGATCGAATCGGAGGGGTATGGAAAGACGCCGCCAAAGCGAGTGATATCGTAGCCAATGCGAGTCCTCGCGAGTTTCTCGAGGATGAGCTGGCTCACGTGTCCGCCGCCGTTTTTGCGCACATCGACGACCAGACCGGTGCGCCGCGCTTCGGTCAGATAGCCACGGTGGAATTCGGCAAAGCCGCGCACGCTCATGTCGGGGATGTGCACGTAGCCAACCTTTCCATCCGTCGCGTCGTGCACGCGCCGTCGATTGGATTCGACCCACTCTCGATAGCGTAGCGCCATCTCAGAGCGTGCCGTCTTGACAGTCACCGATTTCCGTTCACCGTCGCGCTCGAGGGTCAACTCGACCTCGTTTCCGGCCTGGGCGACCAGGCGCTCTTGTACCGAGGTCTTCTGGTCGACCGAGCGTCCGTTGATGGCCACGATCACATCGCCCTGACGAACGTCGAGACCCGGGCGGGCGAGCGGTGGGGCATGACGTTTTTTCCAGGTGTCGCCTCGCACGATGTGATCGATGCGATAGCCGCGCCCGTTCCACGAGACGTCGGCTCCGAGAAAGCCGGGTCGATACTGCGGCGGGGTGCGGTAGTCGCCGCCCATCTCGTAGGCGTGGCTCGTACCCATCTCGCCCTGCATGCGCCATACGAGGTCACTGAATTCAGAGCGCGAGCCGACCCGTTCGACCTGCGGTGCGTAGCGCTCGTAGACGGCCTGCCAGTCGATCCCCGCGAGCTCGGCGTTCCAGTAGTGATCGCGCATGAGGCGCCATGCTTCGCGCAACATCTGACGCCATTCGGCGCGCACGTCGACCTCGACGCGGATACGGTCGAGATCGATGATGCCCGAACTTCGTGAAGGACGGTCGTCATCATCATCGTCGACATTCGACGCACTCGCGCTCACGATGCGCAGTTCGTCTCCCCAGAGGGCCATGGTCTTGCCGTCTGGACCGATGAAAAACTCGTCGACTCCGGTGGCAAAGGTCTTGGTCTCGTAGTCTTTGAGATTGTAGTAGCGGATCTTGCCCGAAGCTCCATTGCGCTCGGCCCCATGCCCCTCGGTGAGCCAAAATTGCGACCAGAAGACACGATCTTCGGTCGCCCCGATCTGCCCGTAGATGCCGGTCGGCGTCGAGAAGGCTTCGATGCGTCCTGTGATGCCATCGAAATCGATTTCGACCGGATCAACGTCTGCTGAATCGTCTGAATCTTCTGAGTCTTTGGCATCCGACCCATCCGCGTCGCCGCTCGACTCGTCGGAGTCATCTTCGTCAGAATTCGAGTCGCCCGAGGCGTCGAGCGAACGGGGCTTTTCGAAAAATGGCGAGTCGACGTCATCGCGCAGGGTAACGACGCAGGGCTTCATGCTCTGGGGAAAACTGATCTCAAAGAAAAGCTGGTCGTAGACGGGCTCGAAGAAGCGATACGAGAGAAAGTAGAGATAGCGCCCGGCCGGATCGAAGACGGGGTCGACGTCTTTGAAATCGCCCGAGGTCACGTCCCGGATTTCGCCGCTTTCGACTTCGTAGATGCGGATGGTTGCCGTCTGGTCGCTCTCGGCCACCGAATAGGCGATCCAGCGGCTGTCACTCGACCAGTCGAACCCATCGATCGGCCGTAATTTGCTGCGATCGATCATCTTGACTTCGCCGCTTTCGAGGCCGGCGAAGATGAGTTCGTTGCGATCGTTGGTGAATGCGACTCGTTTGCCATCGGGCGCGAGCTTTACTTCGGTGGGTCGGCCCAGGTCATCGCCCCATTCGACGAGTTCAGGTTCGGCCGAACCATCGGCTCGATGAATCTCGAAACGAGGTTCGCCGCTGGCGTCGGAGACCACCAGCATGCGATCGGAATCGAGGTAAGTCGGGTGGTCGTAGCGAACGCCCTGCTCGACGCCATTCTGGCGCACGCCGCCTTCCCAGAAGCCAAAATTGAAGAGCTTTCCACGGCTCGTGAGCGCCATCGAATGTCCGTCGGGATGCAGCCCGTAGCTGTAGACATAGTCTTCGGCATCGACGAATTTTCGTTTGAGTTGCGTGCGCGGCGACGCGTGACGGATCTCGATTTTACGAGGTTCACCGCCGGGCTCGAGGGCCCAGAGATCGGCTCCCTGCTCGTAGACGATCGTGTGGCAGTCGGTCTGCGGAAAACGCACGTAGAAGTCCTCGTGGTGGGTGACGCGTTCGAGGCTCTGGCCGTCGAGGTCACTCTCATAGAGGTTTGCATAGCCCTCGAAATCGCTGAGCACGTAGAGCCGTTCGCCGACCCACATCGGTCGCGTGATGCCCGCCTGCTGGTCTGCGAATAGATGCGTCCACGACTCACCATCTCGCGTCAGCCATATGGTTGCAGCGGTGCCGCCGCGATAGCGTTTCCACCGCGAGAGATCATTGGCATTGCGGGCAATGGCCATCCCGTCGCCACCCGGCTCGTGGGTGATGGCTCGAGCGCGCCCAACGCCGTAGACCTCGGGCTCACCGCCCTCGATCGGCACGGCAAATACTACGGCATCGCGGCCGAATGCCTGTCGATGCATCGACCAGAAGAGGATCTTCTCACCATCGGGCGACCATCCAATCGTCTCGCATCGAGTCCCCAGAAAGGTGAGCTGTCGCGGTTGTGAACCAAAGGCGTCGATGACGTGGATTTCGGGAGCTCCCTCTTCGGTCGCCGTAAAGGCGATCTTCGAGCCGTCGGGCGAGTAGAAGGGATGCGAGGCTTTACCCAGACCACTCGTCAGGCGACGGCTCTCGCCGCCGGCCAGCGGCACTTCCCATAGATCGTCTTCGCTGACGTAGACGACGCGGTCGTCGTGTATGGTCGGTTGTTGGTAGTATCCAGAAGAGGTCATTTGTACTCCGTTTCAGGCGGGAGCAGGTGCTACTTCAACCCGTTCTGAGATGCAATGGAGCACTTGTACATGAGCGCCTTTGCTGCCGCGGTGACATGGTGACTCGTCGACTCGCAATCGCGGCAAGGCCGTTGTATTCTCAGGCGGGCGCCTTAAAAGATGGAGTTGGAATGAAAAGGCTTGCGATAGTGATACTTTCGCTCGCGATGACGACGATCGCGTGCGGAGATGATGACGAAATCGGTGGACAGACGCTGAGCGGCGAGCTCGCCGGGCAATCGTGGACATTTCGAGGCGGCGTGGCCAAGCGCGGCGGCCCCGATGGGCTGACGATCACGCTCGCCGATTACGAAGAAGAGGATCCCTGCGGATTCTCGGCCTATAACGAAATGCCGCATATCTGGTGGTTCGCCCCCGACTCCGAGACGGATCGTGAACTCAGCCTGCGAGAGACGGTGGTCTTTCAGGTACCCGACGGTGAGGGCGGAATCGGAGTCAGCAATAACGTGACGAGTGGCCGTTACGTGATCGACCAGGTCGGGCCCGATGTCGTGAGCGGAGGCCTGATCGCCTCGGGCTTTGGCGATTCGGTGGA
>CAYFTY010000528.1:0-3970 GCA_964346045.1 uncultured Bradymonadales bacterium
TGTGATCGATGTGGTCTAAGTGACTGGTCAGGCGCTGAAAAGCGCGGTGAACAGATATGGTATGAAGACGACCGCGAGCGACCGACCCAGCGTGAGTTCGAAGTATCTTTGAACCGCGATCAGCTCGATGTTGAAGAGCCAGATGATGGCCAGAAAGTGACCCAGCGGTACATCCCAGACGGGCGGGATGATCTGAAAGAGGTGAGCTGCGCTGGCAAATCCGACGATTCGCATCACATTGCTAAAACCTGCGTTGGTCTGGCCGATCGTTCGGAGAGCCGTGAAGAGGAGCAGCGCATGGACGATGATCAAGAAGAGCGCACCCGGCGGCAGCGATGCGACTAACAGCGCGCGCATAGCGCCCTCACTGATGCCCATCTGGGTCGTCACATCGGCGAGGGTCGCCGAGAATTGCGAGACGAAAAGCGATTGCCAGAGTGTCGAAAACGACGTGCCGATCAGCACGCAGACATACCCGAAGATAAACGGCCGAAACCACTCACGGGTCGGAGCGACCGCCGCGAAGAACGAACGTGGACTCTTGATGATCGAGACCGCCGTCAGGGCAGCGGCCGTGATCGGCTTTTCGAGCGGCGTCGACTCGAACTGCGCGCGTGGCATCAGCTGGTCGCGAACCGGGCAGTTCAAACAGACCGCATAGCCCGAAAGCGACATCGAGTGGCAGTGCGCGCAGATATCCCTCCCACAGAGAGAGCAGATGGCAATCGCGTGGTGATCAGAATGGTCGGCGCACATTCGCTCCGAGTCAGCGACGGCGCTGGTTTCGGCCAACGTTTTTGTGCGTGACAACTACTTCTTCTTTTTGCGGGCTTTACGCGATGCTCGACGCTTGCGCTTCTTCTTCGAGCGCGACATCGATTTGGATTTGGTGCCTTTATTACTGCGCTGCATGTGCCCACCGGGTGGGGTATAGCCGGGAGGTAGATTGGCGCCGCCCATTCCGGGAAGCCCGCCTCCGCCACCCATGTCGGCTCCTCCGCCGCCCATGAGATCGCCAAGAAGCGACCCGATGTCCATATCCTTCATCTGGCGCATGGCATTCAGCTGCTTGAAGCCGGGTAGTTTGTTCAGAAATCCGCCGCCCATATTGCTGAACTGCTGCATCATGCTGCGCATCATATTGAACTTCTGCAGCACCTGCTCGACTTGTTCCTGCGACTGACCCGAGCCGCGCGAGATGCGGCGAACCCGGTTAGGCTGGCGCGTCAGCAACTCGGGCTGGGTCTTTTCTTTATTCGTCATCGACTGAATGATGGCGCGCACCCGCACCAGCTCATGGTCGTCGATCTCGGCGTCCGCCGGAATCATGCCGCCCATACCCGGCATCATTTCCATCAACTCGCTCATCGACCCGAGTTTCGACATCTGCTCGAGCTGATTGTAGAAGTCGTTGAAGTCGAACTCGCCCGAGAGCATGCGCATGGCATCCTTCTCGGCCCGCTCCGCGTCTTCTTCGCTCAGCGATTTTTCGAATTTGTTCATCAGGCCCATCACGTCACCGAATCCGAGGATTCGATTCGCAAAGCCTTCGGGTCGGAAGGCCTCGAGGTCTTCGAGCTTCTCGCCGACACCGATGAACTTGATGGGCTTACCAGTGACCTCTTTGATCGAGAGCGCTGCACCGCCGCGCGCATCGCCGTCGAGCTTGGTCATGATAAAGCCGTCAATCTCGAGACGCTGGTTGAATTCGTTGGCCGTGTTCACGGCATCCTGACCGATCATGGCATCGACGACCAGATAGATATTCTCGGGCTCGGTCGTGTCGACAATCTGCTCGAGCTCGGTCATCAGGGCATCATCGACCGCCAGGCGACCGGCGGTGTCGAAGATAACGACGTCGCGGTCCTGCTCTTTGGCGAGTTCGAGTGCATCCTGGGTGACCTGCACGGGGTCACCACCTTCGACGGCATGCACGGGCACGCCGAGCTTGTTGCCGAGGACACGCAGCTGTTCGATAGCAGCAGGGCGGTAGACGTCGGCTCCGACCAGCAGCGGCTTTTTGTCGTGCTCGTCCATCAGGTACTTGGCGAGCTTGCCGGTCGTGGTGGTCTTACCCGAGCCCTGCAGGCCGACCATCATGATTTTGGTCGGACCAAGTCTCGGATTGCCAAATACGATATTGGTGTCTACCGGACCCATCAGCGACTCGAGCTCGTCGTGACAGATGCGGATGAAGTGGTCACCCGGGCTCACTTCGACCTTGCCCTCGGCGCCCTTGGCCTGAACTTTGACGATCTCGCCGATCGCCTTGTCTTTGACGCGTTTGATGAACTGCTTCGCGATGCGAAAGTTCACGTCGGCTTCGAGCATCGCCATGCGGATGTCTTTGAGCGCATCGTCGATATTCTCTTCGGTGAGCTCTCGTTTTCCTGCGAATCGATTCTTTACGTCGCGAAAGCCTTTCGCGACCACATCAAACATAGCCATGGGTGCAACCTCTATCGTCGTGATTCGGGCATGCGTCACACATACGCGCTGCCGCGCTGATTTCGAGTTTGGGGGATGTGCAGTGCCGACGCGGTGGAGGGGACGCGTAGGCAATCCGTCAGGCCAACGAGAAACTAGGATCGTAGCAGTCCCATGTCAACCGCACACCTCGCTTGGGCGAGCCCGATCTGGCCTCCGCTGAGGCCGGCGATTAGCACGAGCTGGTGGCCCGAGATTGGCGAAAGATGCTGCGGGCCATCAGCCAGATGCTCGAGGTCAGCAACAAAAGCGACGTGATCATGTACGTCATCGTCTATCGGATCGTCACTTTCGAACTCTCGGCGTTTTTCTGAACGCCGATCGCTGGCATTCGCCAGATGGCCAAAAAAAAGGCCGCCCCGAAAGGGCGGCCTCGAATCACAGCTCAGCCGAAATTAGAGACTGACGGTGTTGATCGAGAGACCCGAAGCACCCGACACGAGGTCGATGGTGCAGCTCGTGATGTCTTCGTTGTTCTTCACAGCGTCGACATCGGTGCAGAGCGAAGCACCGTAGGTGTCTGCCGTCGAAGCAGTCGGGCAAATCGGAGCGCCGAATTCGTAGATCTCGACCTGGTCGCCATTGGCGGCCTGGACAGGAAGTCCGTCCGGACCGGTGAATTCGACGACGATGAAGCCGCTGCAACCAAGAGCCATGACGTTGTCTACGTCGAACTCAGGGCACATGGAGGTCGAAGCGGGAGGGCTTCCGTCGAGGTTGGTGCCGAGGTTGTAATCATTCGGGTCACCGACGGTGCCGTCGACCCAGAGATTACCCCATCCCTTGGGAGTACCTTCAGCCGTACTGAGAACGACGGCCCAGATGTCCGAGCCAGGATCGTTGTCGCTCGGCATGCACGCCTCATCACCCGTCGAGGTATCTTCGATGAGAAGAAGCTGCGGGCCAGGTGTGGTGTTGTTCGTGTTGTTCTGATTATTCGTGTTGTTCGTGTTGTTCGTGTTGTTCGTGTTGTTGTCGTTGTTGGCGTTATTGTCGTTGTTGCCTGGGTCGGTGCACACTTCGTCGATGCAGAGCT
Source organism: uncultured Bradymonadales bacterium (assembly GCA_964346045.1). Taxonomy (GTDB): domain Bacteria; phylum Myxococcota_A; class Bradymonadia; order Bradymonadales; family Bradymonadaceae; genus CAYFTY01. Next base: position 3,524 of record CAYFTY010000528.1, read on the forward strand.
GACCGTCTTCGCAGTCCTCATCGGTCAGGCACGAAGTCTCGTCCCCACAGGCAATGAAAAGCGCGACGCTGGCAAGCGATACGAAAAGAAAACTCAAAATTCGTTTCATGTTTTTTCCTCTTGTTAGTTGATGAAACATCGTTGGTCGATTTCTCAGCACGAAGCTGATTCCTCTCACGATTCCTTTGGTGTCAAAAAGTCACGGTGTTTGTCGAGAGCCCTGAGGCTCCATCCACGAGACCGATCGTGCAGCTCGTGATGTCTTCAAAGTCTTTTACGGCGGCGACGTTGGTACAAAGCGAGGCGCCATATACGTCTGCCGTGGTCGCCATGGGGCAGAGCGGAGCGCCAACTTCATAAATCTCGACCTGGTCTGTATCGACCGCCTGTACCGGCAAACCATCGGGGCCGGTGAATTCAACGACGACGTAGCCCATGCACCCGAGT
>CAYFTY010000529.1:0-3963 GCA_964346045.1 uncultured Bradymonadales bacterium
GAGTCCGAATGGTTCCTCTACATATCACGACGGGGCGCCTCTTGCGAAACGCCCCGTCGCAGCATTCTCCGCCGGGTTTTTTCAGCAGGCCAGGAGGGACTCGAACCCCCAACCGCCGGATTTGGAATCCGGAGCTCTGCCAATTGAGCTACTGGCCTTTACGAAGCGCCATCGGCCGGCCCGCGGAGGGGCCCGACGGCCGATGGCATATCCTTTGGTCAGTCGAGAATCTCGGTAATCACGCCGGCACCGACGGTGTTACCACCTTCGCGAATCGCGAAGCGCAGACCCTCTTCCATGGCAATCGGGTCGATCAGTTCCCCGGTCAGCGTGACGTTGTCGCCGGGCATGACCATTTCGGTCTCCCCTTCCAGATCGGTGACCGCACCGGTGACATCGGTCGTCCGGAAGTAGAACTGCGGACGGTAGCCGGTGAAGAAGGGGGTGTGCCGTCCCCCCTCGTCCTTCTCCAGGACGTAGACTTCCGCCTCGAACTTCGTGTGCGGAGTGACCGTCCCGGGGACCGCCAGCACCTGACCGCGCTCGACATCTTCCTTCTCGATGCCACGCAGCAGACAGCCGACGTTGTCTCCGGCTTCCCCGTAGTCGAGGTCTTTGTTGAACATCTCGACCGAGGTGACGACCGTCTCCATCGGCTCATCCTGCAGTCCGACGATCTCGACTTCGGTCCCCGGATCGATCCGACCACGTGCGACACGACCGGTGACGACCGTTCCGCGACCCTCAATCGAGAAGACATCCTCGATGGGCATCAGGAAGGGCTGATCGACTTCCCGCTCGGGGGTCGGGATGTAGCTGTCGACCTGCTCCATCAGCTCGAGGATCGCCTCGTCGGCCATCGGCCCCTTCTCTCCGTTCAGCGCTTCGAGCGCCGAGCCGACCGTAATCGGGATCTCCAGGCCGGGGAAGTCGTAGCTTTCGAGCAGCTCCTGGACCTCCATCTCGACCAGTTCGATCAGCTCCTCGTCCTCGACCATGTCGGCCTTGTTGAGGAAGACGACGATCGCCGGCACACCGACCTGGCGGGCCAGGAGGATATGCTCACGGGTCTGGGGCATCGGCCCGTCGGCCGCCGAGACCACGAGGATCGCCCCATCCATCTGGGCGGCACCCGTGATCATGTTCTTGACGTAGTCGGCGTGACCCGGGCAGTCGACGTGAGCGTAGTGACGCGTCTCCGTCTCGTACTCCACGTGAGCCGTCGAGATCGTGATACCGCGCTCGCGCTCCTCAGGAGCCTTGTCGATATCTTCGAACTTCACGCCTTCGCCGCCGGCAGCGCGCCCCAGAACGGTGGTAATCGCCGCAGTCAGCGTCGTCTTACCGTGGTCGACGTGACCAATGGTGCCGATGTTGAGGTGCGGCTTATTTCTCTCAAATTTCTCTTTCGCCATTTCAAAACTCCTTTCTCAGATTCGTTCGTACGTTGATATAAATTTTTCGTTCAAAGGGGCGTTCCGCCGGCCTTCTGAATGATCTCATCTCCGATATTTTTGGGTACGAGATCGTAATGCGAAAACTGCATCGTATAGGTTGCTCGGCCCTGTGTTCGCGAACGCAGATCCGTCGAGTACCCGAACATCTCTGAGAGGGGTACTAATGCATCGATGACCTGAGCGCCAGACCTTTGTGTCATTCCACGGACATTTCCGCGCCGTGAATTCAGATCGCCGATCACATCACCCATGAATTCTTCGGGCGTGACGACCTCGACTTCCATCAAAGGCTCGAGGATCTGCGGCTTGGCTTTGCGAACCGCATTCTTGAGACCCATCGACGCTGCGATCTTGAAGGCCATCTCGTTCGAATCGACCTCGTGATAGGCGCCGTCGTAAAGCGTCGCCTTGAAATCGATCAATGGGTAGCCGGCCAGAACTCCAGCCTCGGCCGACTCGCGGATGCCTTTCTCGACTGCGTTGAAGAAATCACGCGGCACCGAGCCACCTTTGATCTCCTCTTCGAACTGCACGCCCGAGCCACGTTCGCCGGGCTCGAGCCGAAGCCCGACCTCAGCAAACATACCCTTACCGCCGCTCTGCTTCTTGAGGCGCTCTTTATGGTCGACCTCCGAGCTGATCGCCTCGCGATACGCGACCTGCGGCTTACCGACGCTGGCTTCGACTTTGAATTCGCGCAGCAGACGATCGACAATGATCTCGAGGTGCAATTCGCCCTGACCTCCGATGATCGTCTGGCCCGTCTCTTCGTCGGTATGGACCTGGAACGAGGGATCTTCTCCGGCCAGTTTTTGCAGCGACTCACTAAGCTTGGCCTGATCAGCCTTGGTCCGGGGCTCCACCGCGATTTGAATCACAGGATCCGGGAAGTCCATGGCCTCGAGCACGATCGGCTTTTGTTCGTCGCAGAGCGTATCGCCGGTCGTCGTATTTCGCAGTCCGACGGCCGCCGCAATATCGCCGGCGCGGACTTCGTCGATCTCCTCACGCTTATTGGCATGCATCTGCAGGATACGTCCGATGCGCTCGCGAGTGCCTTTGGTCGAGTTGTAGATGTAGCTACCCGACTCGAGCACTCCCGAGTACACACGGAAGAAGGTTAGATCGCCGTAGGTGTCGGTCATGATCTTGAACGCAAGCGCCGAAAACGGCTCGTCGTCTGAGAACTCGCGCAAGAGCTTGTCGTCATCATCGAGCTCTGCGTGCGTTGCCTGCACGCGCTGCCACGCATCGGGCGTCACGCCCTCGATATGATCGATATCGGCCGGCGCCGGCAGGTAGTGCACGACCGCGTCGAGCAGCGGTTGAACCCCTTTATTCTTGAGCGCCGTCCCGCACAGCGTCGGCACGATCTCCATCTCGAGCGTTCGCTCACGAATCCCCTCACGAATTTCGGCAGGCGTGAGCTCTTCGCCTTCGAGATATTTGAGCGTGAGCTCTTCATTCGCCTCGGCCGCGGCTTCGACCAGCTCTTCTCGGTATTTCTGGGCCTCGTCGACGAGGTCGTCCGGAATGTCGACGATCTCGAACTCTGCGCCGAGGGTCTCGTCTTTCCAGATGATGGCGTTCATTTCGACCAGATCGACGACGCCTTTGAAGCCGTCCTCGAATCCGATCGGGATCTGCATTTTGATCGGGAGACATTTCAGACGATCGACCATCGTCTCGACCGCATCATGGAATTTCGCTCCGATGCGATCGAGCTTGTTGATGAATGCGATCCTCGGCACGCTGTAACGATTGGCCTGGCGCCAGACCGTCTCCGATTGAGGTTCGACACCGGCGACGCCGTCGAACACAGCGACCGCCCCATCGAGCACGCGCAGCGAGCGCTCGACTTCCATCGTGAAGTCGACGTGGCCAGGCGTATCGATGATGTTGATGCGATACTGGTCTTTCTTGGACTTTCCGATGCGCCAGAAACATGTCGTCGCGGCGCTCGTAATGGTGATGCCACGCTCGCGCTCCTGGTCCATCCAGTCCATCTCGGCGGCTCCGTCGTGGACCTCGCCGATCTTATGAGACTTCCCGGTATAGTAGAGGATGCGCTCGGTGGTCGTGGTCTTACCGGCATCGATGTGCGCCATGATGCCGATGTTGCGAACGCGATCTAGGGGTGTGCTGCGTGCCACCTTGTACCTACCTGTTTTCAGAGTCACGCCCCGAATGCGTACGCAGACGGGGCAGTTACGATTGTGTCTTCCTTAGCCTGAATCGAGGCGAGGTGCAATCGAGACGGACTCCGATGGCCGATAGGTCGGCCTCGAGATTCCGCGGTACCGCTTTACCAGCGATAGTGCGCAAACGCCTTGTTGGCGTCTGCCATTCGATGCACTTCGTCCTTCTTTCGAACCGCCTGACCGCGATTATTGCTGGCGTCGAGCAGTTCATTCGAAAGGCGCTCGACCATGGTCTTCTCGGCACGACCTCGCGCTGCGGCGAGGATCCAGCGGATCCCAAGAGCAGTGCGTCGCTCATTCCGGAT
>CAYFTY010000530.1:0-3963 GCA_964346045.1 uncultured Bradymonadales bacterium
ACCCATCGTCGGCGACGACATCAAGAGCCAGTTCGGCGCGACGATCATGCACCGTGTGCTCGCGCGTCTCCTCGGAGACCGCGGCGTGCGTCTGCAGCGCACCTACCAGCTCAATACAGGCGGGAACACCGACTTCCTGAATATGCTCGAAAAAGAACGGCTGAGCTCAAAGAAGGTCTCGAAGACCGAATCGGTCCAATCTCAGCTCGACACACGCCTCGAGGACGACAACATCCATATTGGTCCTTCGGACTACGTGCCATGGCAGAAAGACAATAAGGTCTGCTTTCTGCGGCTCGAATGGGACGGCTTTGGAGACGTGCCGATGCACGTCGAGGCACGCCTAAGTGTCGAAGATTCACCCAACTCGGCAGGCGTTGCGATCGACGCGATCCGATGTGCAAAGCTGGCTCTCGAGCGCGGTGTCGGTGGACCCATCCTCTCGGCATCGGCCTACACGATGAAGAGCCCGCCTAAGCAGGTTCGCGACGAAGTCGCGCGCGACGCCCTGAATCGCTTCATCGCGGGTGAAGAAGAGGGAATCTGAGTCGCCGTAAGAAGGCGGCTCAGCGCATGCCGGATACCGCGCAGGCGACAATCTTGCAGCGGAATTCGCGGTCGTGCCAGTAGGTATCGATGGCATCCGACACGTATCGAAGGATGGGTTCGCGATCCGAAGACCGCACCACGCCTACCCAGTGCGGAAAGAAGGTCTCTCGCACAAGCGGTGAGAGGAAGAGATCCTGACCGCTTTCGAAAACGACCTCCCACGCAACTTCTTCCACTTCGACGTCGTGAAGGCCACTCGACTCGGCGAGTTCCGCCAGCCTTCCCGGGGTCAGGAACGAACCGGGAAGCTCGTAGAGCCGACCTAACACATCATTGAGCTGGTGGGCCCGCAGCGCCTCGTCCAACATATCGAAGACAGCTTCGAAGCTTGCACCCATGGGGGCGCCTAACAGTACCGAGCCTCCAGCAGAGGTCACGCGGGAAAGCTCACCGAGCGCCTCGGCTGCTTGCCGCATCGTCAGCACTCCGTTGAGGCAGATGGCACCCCGGAAGACATCGTCGGCATAGGAAAGTGAATTTACGTGCTGGGGCACGAAGAAGACCCGCCTCTGGGTCTGCTCGTCAATCCGTTGTCGGGCCTGATCCAACATTGCCCGAGAAGGATCGAGCGCAATGATTCGGGTGTCTTCTGGCAGCGTATCCACGAGTCTCAGCGGCACGTATCCGCAACGGGATTCGGCGACCAGAAGCGAAGACGCCGGAGGAATGTCGAACTTCTCGCACGCCGCCTCGAAGACAGGCGCCGTCCAGAGGTGCTCGACCACATCCTTATGCGAGATCGCAACTTGATGTTCGTTGGCGGTATCGTTCATCAGAAGTGCTCGAATCCCTTGAATTCACCGTCGATCTCGGAACCATCGGGCGCGAGAACGCGAAGCCCCTCTTCCTGCGAACGAATCTCTCCAATATCGTAGACATCCCACTCGTAGCGACGCGCCAGATCCCAGAGCTTGGTCATGCGTGCCGGCGGCGAGACGATGATGAGTTCGTAGTCGTCCCCACCTCCGAGCAGATAGGGCAAAAGATCCAGCTCGACTTCATCGGCCAGACGGCTGAGATCCGGATGACGCGGTAGGTTATGAGTCTCGACCGAAGCCCCGACCCCACTACGCTCGAGAATATGACGCAGGTCGGCGAGAAGCCCGTCGCTTACGTCGATCAGGGCTGAAGGCACCCCAAAGAGCCCCAGGAGCGCGCCCTCGTGGACACGGGGTTGTGGCCGACGATGAGCCCGGGTCAGCGACTCGTAGAGATTTGGGTCTGCAACATCGAGAGCACCCGTCAGAATATCCAGGCCCGCTTTCGCACGACCTGTCGATCCCAGAAGCGCGATGCGATCCCCTGGTAGGGCGCCTGAACGAGTGACAGGACCAGCCGGCGAAGCTTCGCCGAGCAAGGTGAGCGTGATGACGGTTGGGCCATCCGTGCGCGTAGTATCCCCCCCGCCGGCGGCAACTTCGAAGCCATCGGGGCTCAGCTCGTCACATGCCTCGCGAAGCCCCTCGATCAAACCATCGACAAACGACTCATCGTCGGCTGGCCCGAGGGTCAGGTTCAAAAAGAATGCCCCCGGCCCGCCTCCCATGGCCGCGATATCGCTCAACGAAGACGCGAGAGCTCGCCAACCGATATCCGACGGCGAGCTGAACGTCCGATTGAAGTGCACGTTCTCGACCAGCGTATCCGTGGTCACCAGGTCGAAACGTCCAGGGTCCAGAATCGCGCAATCGTCGCCGATACCAAGCGTCAGCCCTTCGGGCGTATCGAAAACCTCCGCAATTTTCCGGATGAGCTCGAACTCGGGGTACATGCAATTCCTTTGCGCTCAGCACGCGTACGACGCGACCAGTATCAAGAGGATCAGAAGCCAGAGAACCAACGTCGTCCAGAGTATGGCGGTCTTCGCACGTTGCGTCACGTCCGAAAACTGTTCCACGTTCGCTCGGGCCTGCGCCCTCGCCACCATGATACGCGACTGTAGCTCACTCGCAATTTCTGCGAGCAACTCCTTCGCAGCTTCGTCTTCGGGCTCTTCCACCAGCCGCCATTTGATCTTTCGTGTCGCGAATTCGAGGAGTCCTTCTTCGCGTACGAAGGCAGCAAAATTGCGGAATTTCTCGTCGCTCCACTCTTCTTGAAGCGACGACCAGAGAAGCTGTGCTTGCTCCCACACGGCGTCTTTGTCGGCAGGTGCCTGCTCCCAGGGAGCCTCACCCGGACTGTATTTCCGAGCTTCGTCGACGTTCAGGCCGCATCTGCCACAGAATGTGTCGGTCGGACTCAGTAGATGCACGCACTTCGGGCAGCGCGGTCCCGGCCCAGGCTCGGGGACGAGGCGTTCCATCGCGTCTTCACGAAAACGAGCCAGCTCTTCTTCCTCGGTCGGCCCCCGCGGGTCGAGCACGGCTCGCGCCCGTTCACGATCGAAATCTTCGGAAAGCTTTGCCTTGCGGCCGATCTCTTCGGACGAGTCTTCGCCCGGTGATTCCGAATCTTCCGAAGAACCCACGTCCAGGAGATTCTCATGTCCGCAATTTGCGCACGTGAGCGCCACGGTTCGACCTCTCGGGGTCACCGAGGCTGCGGGGCCGACATGCTCACAAGATTCACATCGAAATTCCACGTCACCACCATCCCAGGATCTCAGGTAGCGAGCCACCGGTAATCGGTGCGGGAGCAAAGGTCAGGATGAAGATCAACAGGCATACCCATGCCGGCCACGCAACGACGCCTGACTCAGTCTCACCATTCGTAATCGGTGGATGCCGAATGCCCAGTTTCCAGACCAGGAGTGCAATGACTAGCCAGCCGAGAAAGAAAACCATACCGAGCACGATGAGCAACGCAAAGAGCGGGTGTGCCACGCGGTTATAACGCTCGCCGAAGACCGCGTAGCTGATATGCCCGCCATCGAGTTGGCCGACCGGCATCAGATTCAATGCGGTCAAAAAACACCCCACCCATCCCGCCATCGCGAGTGGGTGCAGAAAGACGTCGTGGCCTTCGGGAATCTGTGGGTGAAAGAATGCCTCGCCCGCCAAAAGAATCAGCGAGTCTCCGAGCATGATGGCCGTATCGAGGTCGGTCGGAAGTGGACGCACCTCGCTCATCGAGAAACCGACCATCAGCACTGGCAGAGCGACGACGAATCCAGCGATGGGCCCCCACGCACCGATACGAAGTAACTCACCTGCGCGCATGGGTGCGATTTGCATGCGGATGAACGCACCAAAGGTCCCGATGAATGGAATGACGCCGAGCCCCGGAATCGGAAGACCCGGCAAAAAATACGGAGGCGTCGCGACCACTCCGTACTTCAGACAGTGCAGGTAGTGCCCCATTTCGTGGGCAAAGAGAATGGCGATCACTGCCCCGGCATAGAGCCCGGCGTTG
>CAYFTY010000531.1:0-3962 GCA_964346045.1 uncultured Bradymonadales bacterium
AAAACGATGATACGCCCTGCCTCGATTTCTTTGGCAATGGCAACCTCGCCTTCACGAGTCAAGAGACTCACCTGACCGATACGACGAAGATACATTTTCACCGGGTCGAACCCGTCTTTCCAATCTCCTTTGTCGTTGGCGCGCATTCGCACCGCTTTGCGCTCGTCCTTGCGCCTCGCGATGAATTCGCCACCTTTATCGACGTCTTCTTTCGTGCCTCGTACTGATTTTGACTCGCCCACGGTGCCACCTTCTCCAAGAGGGACTCAGTTGCATCGACCAATGCGTTTTATTTGCCAGACCCGAATGGCCGCTCGAGATCCCGTGTTCATCGCCGCATTTGAAAAAGCCGACGATTTTTCGTACATCGTATGCCTCGAGAGGCCTATACAGCCTGTGTTGAGAACGAAGCATCATTCGTGCCAGACCTGCGTCAGAGGCTATCAAACCCTGTTCTGACGTAGGATCGCGTATGTTCGCGCTGTGTTGGTGCCCTCAACAGCACATCATATCATGACATACGTGTCATGGTCCTGCGAAATAGATTTTCGACAGAACGCCTTTCGCGTCGATGATAAACGACGCCTGATCATCGGCAACAACGCATAAAGACCGGGGATTCTTCCCGACCGTCTCGATTCGCGCCCGAGCTCGTCTCTGACGATCCGGCGATCATGGCGGTCAAAACACCCGATCCCTCGCACATCCACATACAAAAAGCCCCTCAGAATCCTGAGGGGCTGTGACAGTTTTCCGCGATCTGGGGTCGCTACACCCCAGAGACCTAGTGAACGGCCTGACTCGCGAGCCGCGAGATCTGCTGCAGTTCATTGCGCAACTCGCCCATTCGACTCTTTCGATGTCGCCTGGACGTCGCGATCTCTTCTTCGAGCGCTTCGCGTTCGAGCTTCATTTCGGCGATGCGTTCTCGCAGGCGCAGAAGCTCACCCTCGTCGCTTCCTTTCTCGGCGCGGGGCAGCGTGAGGAGATCCGTCTGAGCCTGGTTTCGCTCGGCCTCTTCGAGCCGCCGACGCAATTCATCCCGCTCATTGCGCAAAACCGATGCAAGCGCTTCGAGCTCTTCGACGCGGCAGAGCGCTTCGTGGAGTCTCTCGCGCATTTCCTCGAGTCCCGGTTCGACGGTGTCTTCGTCCATGAACTCCGACGGAGTCTCGCCCCGTTCGCTCATGAATTTGAGTTGCCGCCGAGCGCCGGCGATCGTGTACATATCTTCGTAGAGGAGATGACGGATGACGACGAGAAGCTCGATATCGTGATGCTGGTACGAGCGCTGACCGCTTTTCGTTTTGCGGGGTTTGAGTTCTTCGAACTCGGTCTCCCAGTAGCGCAGCACGTGGGGTTCGAGGTCCAAGAGTTTGGCAACCTCGCCGATTTTGAAGAACGTCTTTTCAGGAATTCGAATCGTGTCCAAAACACCCTCCGTGGCAAAAAGAAGGCGCGCCGTCTTGGCGCGCCGCAGACTCTCAGCGAAGTCCGTTCAGTTCGTCCTTGAGAACCTGGCTGACCTTGAATCGGAGCACCTTACGCTCCGGGATCATGATCTCCACGCCCGTGCGCGGATTTCGCCCGACGCGCTCGCCCTTCTGGCGAACTTCGAACTTGCCAAAACCACTCACTTTGATTTCATCGCCCGTTTCGAGCGTTTCCTTCATCGTTTCGAACATGGCCTCGACATACTCGGCGGCCTCTTTCTTGGTGACGCCCACTCGGTCGTATACACCATCGACAATTTTTGCTTTCGTCATCGTCATTGTACTGCTCTCCTTGAGACTAATGACAGAGAATTAATTCGCACCATTTTTGTAAACTTACACCCCTTTGGACGCAAGCCCGGACTTAACGAAGTCTGGCTCCGATCTCGTTTCCGAGCCACTCGATGAGTTTCTTATCGGCCTCGGCGACCTCGTCGTCGGTGAGCGTCCGCGCGTCCGAACGATAGACCACCTTGAGGGCGAGACTTCGTTTATCTTCAGGAACTTGCTCTCCTTCATACACGTCGAAAAGCCTCATCGACTCGATCAGGTCGCCAAATTGGCGATCGCTTTCAGCGAGTTTGTCGAATGCTTCTTCGAGTGCCGACCATCGACTATCCCGATCCACGAGAAGCGCGAAATCCCGAGTCACCGCGGGGTAACGGGGGATCTTGGCGTATCGGCGGGTGGTGTCACCGTGCCCGAAGAGTCGGTCCAATTCGACCTCAGCCATCAATACCGGTTCTCCGAGCTCGAGGTCGTGAACGACGAGCGGATGCACCTGCCCCACCCTCGCAACGACCTCTCCATCGACGCGAGCTTCTGCCTGCACCCCTGGATGCAGATACTGCTCTTCGACGTCGGGACGCCGCCAGACTGCGTCTACGTCGAACGGCCAGAGGACCGAATTCACAAGCCCTTTGAGATCGAAGAAATCCCAGGATCGACGATGCGCGAAATGGTCGGCGAACGTTCCCGTGGTGAGAACCGCCAACATCTCTCGCTCGCCACCCTCCGTGTAAATACGCCCAAATTCGAATATGGCGACATCAGTCTCACGTCTCGATACGTTGGTCTCGAGCGTCTGCAAGAGCGACGGAACCAGGGTGGTTCGCATCAGGGCCTGGTTTTGTTTGAGCGGATTCGCAACCCGGATCGCCTGGCGTCGCCAGTCGTCTTCTGGAAGCCGCATCTGATCGAGATCATCCTCGGCCATGAAGCTGTAATTGACTGCCTCGAACATCCCGAGCCCGAGCAAGCTGGTATGAATGCGCTCTCTGGCATCGCGAACTTCGTGGGTCACGATCGTCGGCGCATGTCCCGGCTGAGGACGCTCTGCGTGATGACGACTGAGCGATACCTGGGCAAACCTCGGCTCGATTCTCTCGTATCCATAGAGCCTCGCGACCTCTTCTACGAGGTCGATCGGACGTTCGAGATCGGGACGAAAGGTCGGAACGCGAGCCTCAACCCCATCGTCGAGCAGGGTGGTCTCAACTCCGAGAGGGCGCAGAATCTCGGCGACTGCTGCTGCATCAAGCTCGATGCCCAGAATGCGCTCATTCAATGAGAGGGGCAGTTCGAGAAGAGGGCCCTCGATCTTCTCGGGATACGATTCGATGTAGCCGTCGCGAGCCTTCGCCTGGCCAAAGCCATCGATCATGGTCGTCGAGACTTCGAGCGCCTCCATGAGCCCATTCGGGTCGACTCCTCTCTCGAATCGATGAGAGCTGTCTGTGTGTAATCCCAGGCGCTTTGCCGTCTTTCGGACCGAAGTTGGGTCGAAATAGGCACACTCGATGAGTACACGCGAGGTATCTTCGCCCACTTCGGTGCGCTCGCCGCCCATCACGCCAGCAATCGCCACCGGCCCCTTCTCGTCAGCAATCACGAGATCAGCGGTGGTCAGGGTATATTCTTTATGATCGATCCCGACCATCTTCTCGCCGACCTCGGCCCGACGCACCGCGATGCCACCCTCGAGTTTGTCGAGATCGAACGCGTGGAGGGGATGTCCGAGGTGGTGGAGCACGTAGTTGGTCGTATCGACGACATTATTGATCGAGCGTACGCCAACAGCGGCGAGTCGATTGCGCAGCCAGTCCGGGCTCTCAGATACGGCGACATCTTCGACGACAGAGAGCAGATATCGGGGGCAACCCTCTGCGTCTCGAACGTCGAGCGATGCTACTTCCTCGAGATCTCCGCCACCGGCTGGCATGCCTGGAGAATCAGCGTCGGTGAAATCACGGCTGAAGATCGCCGCGAGCTCACGCCCTACTCCGCGATGACTCAGACAATCCGGGCGATTGGGAGTCAGATCGAGACCGATGATGGTGTCGTCCAGATCGAGAGCCTCGAAAATCGGTACCCCCAACTCCAGTTCTCCATGGAGAATCCAGAGTCCTTCGCTTTCGTCGGCGAGACCCAGCTCGTCTTCGGCGCAGAGCATGCCCTCGGACATCACTC
>CAYFTY010000532.1:0-3960 GCA_964346045.1 uncultured Bradymonadales bacterium
GTCGCATCGACCTCATCGTGCCACGTGGCGAGGCCGGCGACCAGGTGCTGGCTGCGTAGTCCTGCAAACCCTTCGGTTCGGTATTCGGTATCCGGGTTTCCGAGCTCGCTGTCCGACACGCCGAGCGCGTCTGACTCGACGATTACACCGACGATGGGTCGGGCGAATCGCACGGAACCGGCGTGGCGTTGCTCGGGGGAGTCGGGCACGCGACGGGTCAGGTGGTACACCGCCACATCCGTTCCGCTGTCGAGCGTCGCCGAGTCCAGCGAGCCCCCGACGGTGTAGGCCCCGGGCGACGCAATATCGACTTCGACGTCTTCGGGAAGACTGATCGAAGCGTGTTCGTCAAAGAGCGCGATTCGAGGCGCTGAGCGCGGCCGGCACTGGGCCGGTTCAGGCTCGGGTTCGGCTACGACCACCTCGGGTGAACCCGTGTGGCGCACAGCCCCATCGACGACCAGATCGTGGCGTCCAGGAGGTTGAGAAGAGCTCGGTTTTGGTGCACCAGCCGAATCTTCCGCGTAACCCGAATCGTCGAAACACACGACGTCAATGATGCAGGCGGCGAGCAAGTGCGCATCCTCGACACCTTCGTCGAGGCAGGCTTCTTCGGCGTCAGCCGCCAGATCGTCCGGCAGCTCGTCGGCTCGAGCAGGAGCCGACGGAAAACCTGGTACATCGAAGCTTCCTGGTCCTTCGGCATCGGTGTAGTGATGCAGCGAATCCGACTCTGCGATGCGCCATCCATCGGCAAACCGATTGTAGAGTTCGTCAAACGACGCGGGTTGGTCGAGCACCCTGCCATCGGGAAGGACCAGGTCGTTGGAGTCGTCTCCATCGAATTGTCCGAAGAGTCCGCGAACCTGACCGCGGCGCGAGGGCGGCAGCTCGGCCTCAACGGTTACAGACGACCCCCGTCGTCGAATGAAGTCCACGCGTTCCCCACCGGGCCACGTCAGGTTCACCTCAGCCTGCCCGAGAACGATCGAAGCGCCGTCTTCCAACTCGGGGACATCATCGGGGCTGGTCACGAGCGCGCCGTCGATGCGAATCTCGAACTCGGGCTGAATTCGCGCGGTGACACGGTGACCGCCAATCTCGGTGGCGGCGGCTGTATTCAAGGTGAGGTTTTTGCAGCCCGGCACATCCGAATCCATAGGCTCGAAACGGCCCTGAACAACGATGGGCTCGCCCGCCACGGTCTCAAAGAGCAGATATTCACCAGCAGCCTGCAGGTCGTATCCGTATCCGTCGAAACTCACCACGTGAGGATCACCCCATGTGGTGGCTTTCGTACCGCTGTTTCCAGAACCCCAATCGTCGTTGTTCTGATCGCCCGGGCACAGCGACATGGTCACAGTGCGTGTGTCGTCTTGCTCTACGTCCATCGCCCCTCCGGGACGCGGCAGGCGCTCGAGGTCACAGTAGGCGACATGTTCATTGAGAATCCGCCACCAGCTTCGGTCGAGGAAAGCCGTGGTCAAGAGGCGTTCGGCGTCGGTACCGACAAGGGCATCGCCTCCGGTCTCACTGAGCCATTTCTGCACGTCTTCGCCGGAGGCAACCCCCGAGGTGTCGACGACATCCAGCCGATGAAATCCCTGTTGTGCATCACGTTTCACACCTCCGAGCGAGGGCACGCTGGCGGACTCGTCCGCCGCCACAGCATAGCTCAGATGGGTCAGCTGAGGTGGCTGACGAGCCAGGATTCGATCGTCGATAATCAAGCCACAGCTCGGCAGGGTAAACCCGGGCTCGTCGAGCGGAAGACCGAAGGCACAGGGCGGAGCCACGACAGGAGTCTCCTCCAACCAACAGCTCACGGTCTGCATCTGCGCCGTAAGATGAAGCGTCGGCTGCCCGGATTGCTCGAGGCGCATCTGGACCGTGTAGCCTTCTTCATCAACGTTCTCACCTCGCGTCACAAGCCGAAGGGATTCACCGTCCTCGCTGTTCAAAACAGCTTCCATGACTCCATCCGGCTCGTCCTCATCACCAAAGAGTTGCCGAACGGTCATCGTCGAAAGGACTTCGTCGCGCGCATCCAGAAGCTCGACATTCGCAACACCGCCTTGAACGTCTGCGATGTAGCGGTAAGTCGATACCCCTACGCGCTGCTGAGCCCAGTCAGACGCGTTGACCACGTTCTCGAGCTGACCTTCGGGACACGTTTCACCCGGAGCCGTGCCTGTGGAGCTGCTCGAACAACCCACCCCAGATGAGAGCGCAATAAGCACACCGAAAAACTGCAGTTTCTTCCACACCACGAAAAACTCCTGAAAGGACGTGCCCGAGCGGTAACACCCACCTCGTTCTCGAGTCAAACCCTGGATGCTGCCGGCTCTCGATCGACGGGGATGCGCCCCGGCCCGGAGTCCGTATGCACCCAATTTCCAGATTCAGGCGCCCTCGCCTCTCATACCCCCTTCGTTATCAGCGAGAGAATGTTCAGGGACTGAACGAGTTGGTGCGTGCTCCGGTCACTCCATAGAGCTCGTGAGACTCCGTGCCGCGCCGTTCATAATCGGCGACCACGTACTCATTCATCGCGCGCACGATATTCTGCCATGAGAATCGCCGCCCCTCTCGGTCTTCGCCCATGGTTTCGGTACCGCGAAGAAGGTTTTCGAGAAGAATTCGACTGGTGGGCTCCATGTTATGGAACCAGCCGGGAGCATTGTCGACGACGACATCGACACCAGCCCAACCAAGAGGGTCATCGGCGCCAACTTTGTGGCGGAACGGCTTGGTCGCGTAGTGTCCGTAGCTCCAGCACGAACTGAAGTAGAAGATCTGGTAGTCGTCGCTATAAGCCTCGGGGCCGTGCAGGACATCGAGCGTTCCGTAGAACGAGTGTCCGTTGTAGAGGACGACTTCGTTTCGCTTCGATACGTTCGCGAACGTCTCCGGGTCGTCTTTGAGCGACGCCAACACATCCGGTCCGATCAGCTCGATCTCGGCGACGAGGCCATCTCGCTCGCGAACGAAAAGGGAGCCTATATCGGATTCCTTTCTCTCGAATCCCAACGTGCGAAGCGACGACACGAATCGGTCGTGCGACCACATGCCCCAATCTTGTTCTTCGCTTTCGGGTGTCCAGTCATCGTCGGCCGCACCGAAGAATATGGCCGCGTTGAAAACGCCGTCATCGGCGATGCGATCGTACTCGGGGTAAACGGTCTGCACATCCGCTACGTTTTCTAGCTGGTAGAGGGCGTCTACCGGATCTGCCGGGTTCAATGCGCGCTGACATCCATCAATGTTCGGGTCGTAGTAGTAAAAGACTTTGCTCGGCTCGAATTCTCTGTGAGGCGTGCAGTCGAATCCCAGACCTCCGGCAAAACTCATTCGTGTCGGCAATGCAATGGTGAAGGATTCTTCGAGAAGCCCCTCGATACCGCCATGCTGGTCGATCGTTTCGAGCGTGACGACGGAATCGACGACCGCGGTATAGTCGATAATCGCTTCGGAACCATCGAGCGTCCCCTGGACCTCGACGACCTCAGAGGTGGCCTGGTTCAGGTGAAACCCTCGATCCTGAAGTGTTTTCCGAGCGTACTTCACCTGATTGCTGAGCACATCGAAAAGCTGCCAATCCGACGCGAGAAGCGCATCCAGCTTCTCTTGATCGGTGCCCTCTCCGGGCAGGTCATAGACGTCGACCCGTACGGTCGAAGTGAAGTGCCCTTCGACTTCGATGGATCGGTCCGAAACAAAGCCGCTGTCGTCTTTTCCCGTCGACGGTTCGATGAGGCTGTCTTCGGCTTCTGCGGGCTCAGTCGTCTCTGCGCATGAGATGAGAAAAAGACCGGCGAAAATTGTCCACGCACACTTGGATTTCATCGGAGCTCCCTGGGTCGCGATGCTCTAGCTTCAATCACTTCCCTGCAATGTCAGTGCCAGCCCGAAGACGGGGGTTTGGGTCTGAATTTGCCCTGAATCGGCAACACCACTTGC
>CAYFTY010000533.1:0-3954 GCA_964346045.1 uncultured Bradymonadales bacterium
GCGCGGTAAGAGCTGGACGCGCAATATCACCCGCGAGCTGCGCCGCTTCTCCCGTATCGAACTGCCACTCGTTCGTGCTCAGGACGTCGACCTGGGCAAATCCCTGCACCAGCGAGCCAATTTTGTTGGCGTTGGTCGGGTCGCTATTCCACGCTTCCTGCACGCCGTAGACATTGGACACGTTGCGAAGCCACGCTCGCAGGTCGGGATGGTCCGCACCCCCGAGGCTGTAGGCATCGGCCTGCATGTCGACGACGACCCGCTTGGTCTCGCCATCCGTAAACGCAAACATCGTAAGTGTCCCCTCTGCACCCAGGGCTGACTTCTCGGGGTTGCTCGGTGCAGAATCGGCGTCGTTTACCATCCAGGTCGCTCCGTCGAGTTCGGGATAATCCGTCTCGATCAGATAATCGGTCGCCGAAAGAAAGGGCGATTCGATCCAATACCCGAGTTCGACATCACGGATCGCGGTCGAGCTCTCATTCTTGATGCGAATCTCGGCCTGCAGGGTATCGCCCACAAAGAGATCGGGGACTCCTTCGCTCGAGCCTTCCTGATAGAAATCAGTCGTGTCGCCCAGCCAGCGTACTTCGAAGGGCGCGGCGTAGGTGTTCGGATCTGTGGGTTCACCACCCTCGCCACCCGCGAGTTCAATCAGTTCATTGAAGCGATTTATGACGTCGTTTCCGGGACAGGCCGTGCTCTGCCCGGGCCATTCCTGATGGCCTTTGACGACGTCGCGGTCGAGCGCGATACCGTAGGTGTCGCTGACCCAGCGCATCATCCGTGCCGTCGACTGAAATTGTGCATCCGGCACCGAGAATTGCTGAAAATTGCCCATCAAGCTGATGCCGATATTGCCGCTGTTCTCGCCACCTACATGTGCTCCGGTACGTTCTTCGTTCGAACGCCCCTGAAAGATCTGTCCATCCTGACTGACCACGAAATGATAGCCAATGTCGCACCAACCATTGCTGTCGATGTGATAGGCCTGGATCTGGCGCATGGTCGCTTCGTAGTCACCGTCGCCATTGGCACCCGCCGTGTGATGAATCGACATGCGGTAGGGATCATGGGGCGATCCGCAGACTTTATCTGGGTCGCGTGCTCCCCACTCCGAGCGGGGGATCACGAGCGAGCGTGGCGCGATGCCCGAAAGCGAGGTGCGCACATCACGCACCGCCCGCGGCAAATTTCGCGCTAGAAGACCCCTGCGCGCCTGCGTTTCAGGGTAGAACTCAAAGGTCGCGTCGGTGATCGGCGTCACCGAGCGCAGGTGCATGTTCTGAACGGGTTGGTCGAGTAGAATGCGAGCGACATGCCGTCGTTCTTCGCTCCACGTCACCTCGACCGGCCGGTAGGTCTGCCCATCGAGCGAGTACTCGAGACGAGGCGTGCGCGAGCCCACAAACATCAAGCCCACCTGCTCGAAAGCCTCACCGCGCTCAAAATACTCCGCACTGAAAGTCGATCGCTCGACCGAGTGCAGATGTCCGTGATGATGAGACGCAGGCTCGATGTCGTAGGGCGAATTATCGTCCTGCTGACATCCAACGACACCCACGGCAGCGATGATTGCAAGAAATGACAAACACTTACGCAACATCACACTTCCTCGGTACTCTTCCAACTCAAAGACTGTCCGCAGTGTAACGAAATGTAGTCAAAGTCGCCAACGCCTCGCCCAGAAAGCCAACGCGACGAGTATCCAGATCGGTGCCCCGGGCCACGAAGTCGCTGCCGAGCAACTCGGCCAGGTCGTGTCGTCGCTCTCCAGAACCTTCACCCCGGAGCCCGGTGCGGGCGAGACCGCCGGTACTTCTTCGACTCCATCGCGCTCCATGGTCTCGCAATCGTATCGAAAGATGGGCTGATGCCTCTCTTCGCTGGTCGTCAAGAGTGCCTTGCCATCTCGCGTAAACGCGATCGATTCCCCCTGCGGCTCGACGGCGAGGGGCACGAAGATCGTCTCGTTTTCAAAAACATCGGTGGGCGTCTGACCGGGCGCGAGCAAAAAGACCATGGCCCAATCGTAGCCACGAAGTGCAAAGCGTTGACCGTGCGGACCGAGGTCACCGGCCGTCACAAGCCTCAACCCGGCTCGGGTGCCCACACGTTCGACGATCAGCGGCGCATCCGATTCGGCCTCTTCTTTTCCTCGAAAAAGCCGCCCCTCGAGCGCCCCTTTGGTAACGATCCAGAATGTGCCGTCTTTGGAGACCATCAATGCTTCGGCGTCGTATCGCTCTCCGTCTGGATACTGAAATTCGAGCGTATCGACCTCGTCGACGACGTGCTTTGCCGCTGGTTTTTCACGATCGACCGACGGCTCAGATACGCGATGCAGCAAGAGCGTCTTTCGCAAGAGTGTGTTGTTGCCGGTATCCGCGATCCACAGACAATCTCCCGGGGCATCGGGACACGGCCCGATCGCGATATCCTCCCAATCCCGGGCATCGACTCCCTCGAGTTTCCACTCGCCGAGGTATTCGCCCTTTTCGCTGAGCGCAAAGACGCGGGCATCGTCGCCCGAGTCGTTGTGCAGCCAGATCACGTCTTTTTGCTTGCGGCTTGCGGCCATGCCGCTGGTTTCGTCGAGAGCGCGGATGCCGATATTTCCGATCGGCTCTGGTTCTTCCCAGACCTTGCAGGTGGTCTTGGCCTCGAGTTCGGGCACGAATGCGATGGATAGGGCCGCTATGATCCAGAAGCGTGAATGCATTTCAAAATTCTGCAAAGCGCAAGATTGCGTCGCCTTCGCTCACCAGGGGGCGGGTGACGTGCGATACGATCATGCCTTCGAAGGGAGCCGAAACACGGCGGGGACGGGCGGCGAGCGCATCGCCGATGCTGCCGACTCTTTCTTTGGAGCCGACCTCGTCGCCACTCATGCGGCTGAGTCTCAACACACCCGAGTCGCGCGCCCGCATCCATTTGGTCTTCGAGGCTTCCCGAGTTGGCTCTTCGACTTCGGGCGCACTCTCGATCATATCCTTGGCGTGGAGCACCCTCAGGATGCCGTCGACCCCGATGTTGATCGACTCGCGGTCAAAACGCATCGCCTCGCCGCCTTCGTAGAGTAGCATCGGAATGCCGGCGTCGCGCGCAGCCCGACGGATCGTGCCTTTGCCCGGCCGCGAGTGGAACATCACCGGCGCGCCGAACGCACGCGCGAGGTCCATCAACTCGTCATTTCCGAAGTCTCCGCGAGCCTGCGGCAGGTTGTATCGCCCCAGCGGTCCGGTATGCAGGTCGATGCCAAACTCGCACTTTTCGACGACGGTATAGAAGAAATCATAGGCAAGTCGGGACGCCTGCGACCCTCGTTTTCTTCCCGGAAAGACGCGATTGAGATCGCGTCGGTCGGGCAGGTAACGAGACTCGTGTAAAAAGCCGAAGACATTGACGATCGGAGCGGCGACGACGGTGCCTTTCAGCCTGTCGGGCTGCAAAAGATCGACCACGCGCCGGATAATCTCGAAGCCATTGAGTTCGTCGCCGTGGATACAGCCGCAGATCAATACCACGGGACCATCGGCCAGACCGCGCACGACCTCCAGACGCATGTCGAGTGGAGTGGCGTCGGGCAAGGTGCCGATGTTGAGATTTACGTTTCGGCGCGATCCCGCTGGAATGCTGGAAAGATCAAACTCCACGTCATGTCTCGGGTCCGAAAAAAATGTCTCGATACGACGCTTTCGCAGACTGCCCCGAATCGTCGCAATCGGTCATGATGGCGATGCCATCAACCTCATCGATATCTTCGCCGAAAAGTCGTTTGAAGTCCCGTCGAACATTTCGGCTGTGGGTGCGCCAGGTGCCTGCCTTCGTATCGCCTGCATCGACCGCACGCATCATCGCCTGATCCGTGTACGCGCTTTCCCACTCACTTCCAACGGTCTGCGTGCTCGACCACACATAGTTGAGCGCCAGAGTGTTCATTCCGAAGAGCCC
>CAYFTY010000534.1:0-3953 GCA_964346045.1 uncultured Bradymonadales bacterium
GGAACATGGCACACCCGGCGGAGCAGGTGGCATGGCACCACCCATGGCGTGATGGTCCGCCCAGCCATCTGAATTCTCAGGCCCGACCTTTTTGGAGGTCGGGCTTTTTTGTGGACGCGTCACTGCAGCCGATGAGTTGCACCGCATCGAGCGGCTATTTAGAGTGTGGCCATGAAATGGAGTCCACTCAACAAATCCGAGAAACGCAAAGGATGGTTCATCGTCGTGGTCTTCGCGGCGATGGTTGCCTATCTCGTTGCGTTCTCTGCCGGGGCCGGCGGCTGGTACGTGTGTCCGTTCAACTGGCTGACGGGCCATAGCTGTCCGGGATGCGGGATGACCCGCGCGACCGCAGCATTCATCGATGGCGAGTGGCCTCGCTCGTTTCGGTATCATCCACTCGGAAGCCTCTTCGTCGTCGGATTCGGTTTCGTCGCGTTGCGCTCGCTCGTCTACAACCTGCGTGGCGAAAAAATCATACTTCCACAACGAGCGAAAACCTGGGTCGATCGAGGCTGGTGGGTTGCGCTCGGTGTAGTGGCTGGCTTCGGGGCGATTCGGCTCGGACTCGAACTTGCCGGAATCTTGACACCCATCTGATCTTGACCTAGCAATTCCGGGGTCTTCGCAACCTTGATGCTGGCTGGACTTCTGAAGGTTCGGGACCGATTCTCACGTGGTTATCTGGAGCTTATAATGACACTTCGTAGCGTCCTCTTTTGTCTTGTCACGCTCACTTTCATGTTCGCTTCTTTGACCGCGACGGCGCAACCGTTGCCCGGGATGGACGAGCTCGAAGAAGGAGAGTCGAGCGACGAGACGCCATCCGAAGAGGCTCAGCCTGCCGACCAGGATACGCCAGCCGAGCCTCGCCCGGCGGATCCGGTCGACGCAGAGCCTGCTGATGCAGAGAGCATCGAAGGCGACGTTGCTGAGCAGATGGAGACGACACCCGCCGACGAGGGCGACGAGGCCGACGAACGCTTCGTCTCTCGCTCGCTGAATCTCGAAGGTACCGTGGGTCTGCAAAACCTCGCCGCAGCCTATGGCGGTCCTGCGGGTACGTATCGACTTGCTCTTCTCGGGGAGTACTTCTCGGGAAATGACATCATTCGTTTCAATGATTCGCAGACTTTCTTTGCGGGCAACCTCCTGTTCGAAGCGTCGCCCATCGAGTATTTCTCGGCGAATTTGCGGCTTCAGACGCGAAATAATATCAACAACTTCGGACGCCCGGAAGCGATGCTTTCGCAGGGCGATCTGCAGGTCGGATTCAAAGGATACTGGCATCCAGAAGAGGGAGGCCTCTACATCGGTGGTGACCTCAGCTTCATGGTTCCGGCCGATTTCGGTGGTTCGGGACTGAATTTCGACGGAATGAGCGTGCGCCCGCGTCTCTTGACGACCTTCGATATCGCCGAGCTCACACAGAAAGACGTCTTTCTGAAGACGCATGTGAATTTCGCCTACACCATCAATCGCAGCGAAAACCTCGTGCCCGACAACGTGACGCCGACGCGAGTCGAGCGCTTTGCCTATGATCTTCGCGCCTACGATTCGATCGATGTTGGCGTCGGTGTCGAATACGACTTCCCGTACGTGAATCCCTTCTTGAGTTGGAATCTTGCCGTTCCTGTGAACGAGGCCGATGGAATCTGCCAGCAGACGAACCTCGAATGCGCCGCAAACGTGGGTTTTGCGTCCTTTCCACAGGTCTTCGCATTGGGTCTGAAGGCCGAACCCGTGTCGAACCTCGGTACGCACCTGGGTTTGAACCTCGGACTCACGGCAGACGACGCGGCGGGACTGCCGGTGACGCCTCCCTGGGAGCTTGTTTTCGGTCTCCAGTGGACGATCGACCCACGACCCAAGATCGAATACGTCGAAAAAGAGTCGGAGACCGAGCCTGCGCCGCCTGAGGCATTCGTGCTTGGCACGGTCGTGGACAAGGATACCGGAGAGGGCATCGAAGGTGTGGTCGTACGGTACCCGCTTGGAGACGACACGCCGCAGGCGACCCGTGCAGACGGTACGTTCCGTTCGTACGCATACGCACCGGGATCGAAGATCAAACTCGCATTCGCGCATCCCGACTACGAGACGCGTGCGGTCGACCGTGCCCTGCCTGACGAAGAGGGTGAGCATCCGCTCAAGGTTCAGCTCACGCGCCTGATCAAGGTGGGAGCGGTCGCAGGAAGCGTCAAAGACGAGGAAGGCAATGCCATTACGAATGCACAGCTTCTTCTCAGTGGGCCGCAGGACTACGAGTTCAGCGCGAAGCCCGATGGCAGCTTCGAATTTGATGTCGAGCCGGGTCAGTACGACGCTGCGGCATCTGCGACCGGCTTCCTGACGCGCGGCCAGCGCATCACCGTCGCAAAAGACGGAACGACCACCGTAGAGTTCAATCTCAAGAAAGCTCCCGAAGAATCGCTGGTAAAGCTTCGAGAGGACAAGATCGAGATTCAGCAGAAAGTCTTCTTCGATACGGGCAAAGCGACGATTCAGCAGCGCTCGTTCAACCTTCTCGAGCAGGTGACGGCATTGCTCGCCGAGAATCCTCAGGTCCAAAAGATCCGCATCGAAGGGCATACCGACGATGTGGGCAGCGACGCCGAGAATATGACTCTTTCACAAGAGCGTGCCGAAGCCGTGCGCAACTTCCTGGTCAAACAGGGCGTCAGCCCAGAACGTCTCGAAGCCAAAGGATTTGGCGAAGAGCGGCCTTTGATCCCGAATACCTCGGATCGAAACCGAACCATCAATCGACGGGTCGAGTTCCGCATCATGGAGCAGTGACCTGAATAGCTACCTCGTGCTACCAAGAAGGCCCCGATTTCGGGGCCTTTTTTCGTGGAGGCGACATGGCAAAGCCCAAGACGATCTACGTGTGTCAGGAATGCGGCTACGAATCTCCAAAATGGCTGGGGAAGTGTTCGGGCTGTGGGTCCTGGAATTCAATGGTCGAGGAAGTCCGCGAGAAAAAAAGCGCCAAGGCGACGTCCAAGAGAGCAGGCTATGGGACGGCCGAAGGAAGCGATCCCATACGCCTGCAAGAGGTCCAGGAGTCTCGTACCGAGCGTGTGACCACCGGTATCGGCGAACTCGACCGCGTGCTCGGTGGGGGCTTTGTAGCCGGCGGTGTGGTGATGTTGGGCGGCGATCCCGGCATTGGTAAATCGACCCTTTCGCTGCAGATTGCAGGCATTTTTGCCGCGCGCGGTCTCGAGGTTCTCTACCTCTCGGGCGAGGAGAGTCTCGGGCAGATCAAAATGCGTGCTGACCGACTCGGTGTGAGCGCTGACGACCTCTGGGTTGTCTCTGAGACATCGATGGAGCGCACCGAGAACCTTTTGCAGAAGAAAAAGCCTGATTTCGTCGTCATCGATTCGATCCAGACGCTCTCGACCGAGCGGCTGACGTCATCGCCGGGCTCCGTAGCACAGCTTCGCGAAGTCACAGGCTCTCTGACGCAGCTCGCAAAGGGCCTTGGAATTCCGACCGTGCTGGTGGGGCATGTGACCAAGGAGGGCGCGATTGCCGGCCCGAAGGTGCTCGAACATATGGTCGATACGGTGCTCTATTTCGAGGCCCAAACAGGCGTGAATTTCCGTCTCTTGCGAGCGGTCAAAAATCGTTTCGGTTCGACCAACGAGGTCGGTGTGTTCGAAATGCGTGGCGATGGTCTTCGAGAAGTTCCAAATCCATCGGCTGCCTTCCTCGAGGGGCGACCTGCCGGCTCGAGCGGCTCGGTGGTGGTTCCTGTGATCGAGGGCACCCGGCCGCTCCTCGTTGAAATACAGGCCCTCGTTTCGCCCAATAATTATGGACCTCCGCGGGTCACATCTCTGGGGCTGGACACCAATCGCGTCATCTTGCTTCTGAATATTCTCGAGAAGCGGACCGGTCTCAAGGTTGCTGGAATGGACGTCTTCGTGAACGTCACTGGCGGG
>CAYFTY010000535.1:0-3953 GCA_964346045.1 uncultured Bradymonadales bacterium
CATATGGGCACTTCGACGCCCAACATTCGAGCGAGAAAAGTCGGGGCCCCGACTTGCTGCGTCGGGGCCCGCACTCATCACGCTGCCGGAGCCTCAGCATCCAGCATCGATTCGAGCCAATACTCCTGGGCTGTCGCATCTGCGCCATCGACCTCGATTTCGGCGAGCGCCGGCGAATCGACGATGAACTCGAGCGTGCTTAGTCTTTCGAGTACGCCAGACGCTACCAGCACTTGCGTTGCGATCATGTCCCAGAGTTCGGCGGCTGCCACATGCGCGAGTACCGGGCTGAGTTCGGTATTGTAGAGTTCGAGCACATCAGGCCCGCCCGGCTGCATGCTTACCTGCTCGCGCACCGATGCAACCGCCACCTCGATGAGAGACACCATGGCCGTCTCGGGATAAGCGCGGCCTGGCGGTAGCCTGCGCAAAGCGGCCATCAGCGTGGAAATGACTCCGAAAATCATCTCACGAACTCCGGCGACGTAGGACTCGGGCATCATCCGGTCAAAGATGGCAGGAATCGGCGAGGCCGGCCGATAGGGGCAATGCACTGCATTGGCGACCTTCAGCCCCCACAGGGGATGTATCCCGGTGGCGATGAAGAGGGCTGCGGCAACCTGGGGTGGGGCGAGGTAGTTCGTAAACGCTTCGACGGCCCGACGCTGCAATCGACGCGGCGGCAATTTCAGTAAGTCTTCGGCCGAGATATTTGCTTCGTAGTACTCCATCTCGGCTGCGAATAGGCCACTTCCCGCCATCAGGTTGATCAGACTACTCCATCCGCCTGGCGGTGTGCCCACCGCGCGACGTCGCAGTTCGCGAATTTCGCTGCGGTCGAGGCGCCAGCCCGCGGCTGCGCGCAATCCTCCCTGAGCGTCAGAGAGCTCGAGCGCCGCGATCATCGCTCGCCTCAATCGGTCGGCTGAGTCTGAGCGCACCCCGTCGTGAGGCACTGAACCTTCGTAGAGATCGGCATAAGTTTCGTATCCAGTCATTTTGATCCTCGTCTTCTCGTTTTTGTGTCGATGCCGTGCGCTCCAGAGAGAGCAACCCGGTCAGAGAGGTTTTCGGCCGAGGGCGGGCGAGCGTTGCGACTTTTTTGGGTGGGCTTGTGCTACGAGGTATCTGCCTGCTATCGAACGGCCAGAAAACACGCACTCACGAGAGGAATCGACATGGCCAGATCAGATGGACGCGCACCCGACGAAATTCGCCCTTTTTCGATCGAACCCGGCTTTACGCAGACTCCCGAAGCTTCGGTTCTGACTCGCTGCGGCAACACCGTGCTCTGGTGTGCTGCCAGCGTCGAAGACCGCCAGCCACGCTGGATGGATCGGGACTCCGAGAAAGGCTGGCTGACGGCCGAATATATGATGCTGCCGGCATCGACGAGCCCCCGCTCACGTCGTGAAGGGCGTCGCCGAAGCGTCGGTGGCCGCACGATGGAAATTCAGCGCCTCATCGGTCGCAGCATGCGCGCCGTCGCCGATCTCGACGCGCTGGGGCCTCGCACCATCACGCTGGATTGCGAGGTTCTTCAGGCCGATGGTGGCACTCGAACGACGGCGATCACCGGTGCCTTTGTTGCGTTAGTGCTCGCCTGTGGTCAGCTCGTCGAAGAAGGACTGATTGAACGTATTCCTCTGCGGCATACCGTCGCCGCTGTGTCTGTTGGCATGGTGAACGGAGCAGCGCTCCTCGATCTGCCGTACGTCGAAGATGTGGCTGCCGATGTCGACATGAACGTCGTGATGACGGGCACCGGCCGTTTCATCGAGGTCCAGGGGACAGGCGAAGAGGCGACCTTCAGCGACGAAGAATTCGCAAGCCTGCTCGGACTCGCTCGCAAAGGCGTGACGGATCTGACGAAATTGCAGAGAGAGGCACTGCCCGATCACGATATTTATCAGAGTCTCTTCGAGACGGAGTGAAGATGAAGATTTTTGCGATGCTGGCCGGAATTCTGGGTGCTCTTGGGGTCGCCGCCGGAGCCTTCGGTGCCCACGCGCTCGAGGGGCGAGTCGAGCCTCGTATGCTCGAGGTCTTCGAGACCGCCGCACGGTATCAGATGTATCATGCCCTCGCGCTCCTCGGTGTGGCGTGGTTGGCCGGGCAAACGCAGTCGACGGCTGCATCGGTCGCCGGCTGGTCGTTTCTGGTTGGCATCGTGATCTTCTCGGGGTCACTCTATCTGATGACCTTCACGGGCATGCGGTGGCTTGGCGCCATCACGCCCATCGGCGGTACGGCTCTGATCGTGGGCTGGATCGCGCTCGTCGTTGCAGCGACTCGTCTCTGAGTCCCACAGAAATCTGGTAGGGGGAACCCTGATGCCTGACATTCATGTCCGGGTTTTTTGCGTTCGTTGATATGTGCCCTAATGATTTCAGTAGCTTAGGTTCGTGGCACGTGGGTTGCATAGTGCCCAATCAATGGATGGATTCCGAAGCAGGAGGGACCGGTGGATAGATTTCGGCCGAATCATGAGATGCGATGGATTGGATGTTTGGTAATGGCCGTGTCCCTCACTCTCGCGGCCTGTGGCGCTGCATCGGACGAAGATGGCTCGATCGCCGGCGACTCCAGCGAGAATATCAATAACACCAACAACGTGGGGGACGGCAACGACACCAATAACGCCGTCAACAACGCCAACAACACGAATAACGCCAACAACGCCAACAACATTTTCGTGCCCGAAGAAGAAGTCTTCCTCGTGCGTCAGGTTGCATCGACCGATAGCTACGTATTCGTTCCGAATGAGGCCGAAGAGAGCAACACGGTCGCTCGCATCGACGGTGAGAACCTCTCGGTGTTGCCCATCCGCGTGGGGCAAGGGCCCGACGACGTCGTGGCGTCGGAGGTCGAAGGTCAGGGTGCGGTCGCCTACGTGCTCTGCGAAGGATCAAGCGTCGTTGCGATCATTCGTGCCGACCAACCCTCGCAGGACGGTCTGCGTGAAGGCAATGTGAGACTTCTCCCCGTTCCTGACGAAACGAACGCACTGGCTCTCTCGCCAGATGGCCGACATGCCATCGCCTACATCGATCCCCAGCAAGAACTCGACGGTTCGAGAGTCGCTTCATTGCAGGCGCTTAGCTTGATTCGCCTGGGGGACTCACCCGATGAAGACGAGGTCTATGATCTCAGTGTCACACGGGTGATTCGCGACGTGGAGTTCACCGAGAATGGCGAACTCTTTCTGGTCGGGCGCGAAGGCGTCAACCGGCTGCGGCTTGCCGATATCACTGCAGATGCACTGATTCCGAGACTTGATCTCGGGCTCGATGACAGCCTCTTCCCGCCGACGGATCTCGAGATTGAGGTCGCCCCTGACGCAAGCTTCATGGTCGTGCGCTCATCGACTTTTTCGGGTGTGGCCATTTACGATCTGCCCACGGCCACCGACGAGGTCGGCGCGCGACGGCTTATCGAGACCGATGCAATCCCAACGGATATCGACCTTGTCGCTACCGGAACCGAGCGGCGTGTGATCGTATCGGTGCGTGATGCAAATCAGATCGTGCTGGTCGATGTGATCGAAGCTCTCGATACCCCGGTAGGCGAAGAGGTGCCGACCGAGATCATCGAGGTCGCCACCAAAGATGCGGGTCTTGCCCAACTCACACCCAACCGAGAGCTTGCGCTTCTCTACTCGACGATTGTCGAATTTCCGACGCTGAGTCTTCTGGAACTCTCGACCGGCGAGCTGACGAGCTACGGGCTACGCAATCAGATCCGCAGCGTGGCCGTCGCTCCCGACAATCAGACCGCGATCGTCGTGCACGAACCCGATCCCGATGCGACCGGGACGCGCCCCGAAGACATCTTCAGACGGCTCGATTCCATCACGCTCTTGGACATTCCGACGGGATATCGCCGCCCCGTGATTCTCGAAGGCGAGCCGGTGGATATCCTCGTGGCCGAAAAAGAAGAAGCCGGCGCGAGCG
>CAYFTY010000536.1:0-3946 GCA_964346045.1 uncultured Bradymonadales bacterium
TGATGGTCGTGGTGGGCGACCAGTGTTTTGCGCTACCCGCCAAGGATATCGAGCGCGTCGATGTGGTCTCGCGAAGCGATCTCTCGCCGCTCTCGGGCGGCGGTTTTGCATTGCGTTACAGCCAGCAGATGGTGGCGATGCTCGACTGGTCACACGTGCTCGGCGTGCGCAAGCGCCCGTCTCCGGGCACGCAACTGACGCTGCTGATTCTGAGACGGCAGAATCGGCTGGTCGCGGTCTGGGTCGACGACGTGATCGGCGAACGCGAGGCGATGACGCGCCCGCTCGGCGCATTTCTGAGCGGCATTCGCATCTGCCGGGGCGTGGCACTGACCGACGCCGGCGAAGTCGTGCCGCTTCTGAATGTGGGCGAGCTCTTGAATCCATCGCAGGCCCACTCGGGCACGGCCGCACAGATGAGTCCGGTGGCGCCACCGAGTCGCGAGGGACGCCGCGAGCGGATTCTGGTCACCGAGGACAGCGAGATCACGCGATCGCTGGTCGTCGGTATTCTCAAGGGGCTCGGCTACGAGGTGCTCGAAGCCGAAGACGGCAAGGCCGCATGGGAGAGACTGCAGAAAGAGCCCGTCGATCTCGTGCTCACCGACGTGCAGATGCCGCATATGGACGGTATCGAGCTGCTCGAAAAGATCCGCGCGAGCGACCGACTTTCGGGGCTTCCGGTGGTGGTCCTGACGACACTCACCGCCGAAAAAGACCGACAACGCGCGATGCGACTGGGTGCGAACGGCTATCTGGGTAAATTGAATTTCGAAGAAAAGGCATTGATCCGTACGGTCAAGCGCTACCTTGGTTCATGAAGTGAAATCGGTTATGTCTGAACCTCTCCGAATCCATTTGTTCGGTCGGGCACCGCAGGAGGCAAGCACTCAATGCTGCTGCTGATCTTTTATCTGATACTGGCTCTCGGTTTTTCGTTCCTCTGTTCGATTCTAGAGTCGGTTCTTCTAAGCATCACGCCAAGCTACGTGGCGACTCTCGAACGGGAGGGTCATAAAGCCGGCGAAGCCCTTCGTGATCTCAAGCAAGATGTCGACAAACCGCTTTCGGCGATTTTGAGTCTGAATACGATCGCCCACACGGTGGGTGCTGTCGGTGTCGGCGACCAGGCCAATGCGCTCCTCGGCGGCGGTTATGCGGGCATCGTCGGCGCCGTGCTGACGCTGGCGATTCTGGTCTTCTCGGAGATCATTCCCAAATCGCTCGGCGCCCGTTACTGGAAGAAGCTCGCGCCCTTTGCGGCCCGTTTTCTGCCCATCTTGATCGTCATTCTCTATCCGCTGGTCTGGATGTCGAAACTCATCACCTCGACGATGGGAAGTTCCCACGGCGGGCCGACGCTGAGCCGCGAAGAGTTTCATGCGCTCACGAATATCGTGACCGAAGAAGGCGTCTTCGACGAAAAAGAAACGGTGATGTTGCGCAATCTGGCCAAATTCAGCTCGCTGACGGCCAAGGATATCATGACGCCCCGCACCGTGATCGTCGGATTCGACGAGAACGCGACGGTGCACGAGGCGCTGCAAGACGATGAAAATCTGCGCTTTTCGAGATTGGTCGTTTACGAGGACGATCGCGACGAAGTCACCGGTTACGTGCTCAAACACGATTTGCTGCTCAAATACGCGCACGGTGAAGGTGACACGCTCTTGCGCGACCTGAAGAGGCCGATCGTCGTCTTGCCCACGGTCGTGCGCGTACCCGATCTGCTCGAACAACTTCTGACCAAGAAGGAGCATCTCGCGTTGCTCGTCGGCGAGTACGGAGGCACCGCCGGTATCGTCACGCTCGAGGATGTCGTCGAGACCATGCTCGGTCTCGAGATCGTCGACGAAGTCGATGCCGTCGAGGATATGCAGGCCCTGGCTCGTCAGCAGTGGAGCAAACGGGCAGAAGGACTTGGCATCTTGCCCGACAGTGAGGTCGAAGAAGACGAGCCGCCCGCGAGTGAGGACGATGCAGGCGACGAAGGCGATGCTGCTGAAAAAGATGAGGCTGAATCGACGTGAGCGACCTGCTCAGCGAGTGGCATGAGTTGAGCGCCGAGGAACTCGAACTCACCTCGTGCCGCCCCGAGTTTCGACAAGTCGCCACTCGCCCCTTCGAACTCGAGCGTACCCTCGCACTCTACCGAGTAGCGCTGCCCGAAAAACCATCATCGAGCACCCGCGCACACGCTATCGAATTGTGGATTCGAGACTGGTGCGAAGACGACGCCGGCATTCTTGAGGGGCTTCTCGAAATCGAAGAAGCCGTCTGGTGGTTTCGCGTGCAGTGTTTGAATCAGCGACTCGAAGACGACCGCACGCGCGCAGACTCTCTCGACGAGGCGCGGGTGATTTCGACCAGGCCGCCGAATGCAGACGAAGCCGCCCGAGAGCTCGAGGCATTCGTCGAAAAGGCCCATCAACACTTCGTTCGCTGGCCCCGTGATTTCATCGCGCCCTGCGCGCGGGCCATGACCTACTTTCTGGACACCGACGAGATCCTCGAGATCTTGATGCGGCTCTTTGGCCTGAAGAGGCTCGGGCCGTTTTTGCGCTACCTGCCTGGCGATGAGAATGCCCGCGCGTTCGTTCTTTCGTGGATGCAGGATGCGCGTCTCGAGGACCACGATCTACGCGACCTCATCGAACTCGCTCGGCTCGCTCCGAGCGAGGTCGTCGTCAACGCTTTGCTGAGCGAAGCTGAAACGCGCAAAAAGAAAGATCTGGAGCTCGAGATTGCGCGTTTCTCGTCGGCAGAGGATGCCTTTGTAAAACAGCTGCTTGGTCAGCGACGGCCTCGCTGGACAGCCGGGCGCGTACTCGAGTGTTTTGCGCGTTCGGGGTTTGCGTCGTTCGACGAGGTAGCGCTCGGCGTCTCGAAGGCGCGACCGAGTGACCAGCGCGACGCGATCGGCGTGCTGAGCCGACTGCATTCGTCGCGCATCGTCGACGGAATGCTCGCGCTCAGCCAGAAAGGCGTCGTTCGCCCCGATGCTCGACGCTGGCTGAACGACGAGGGAGCCAATGCCGTTCACCGTTTGATCGAGATTGCGGTGAGCCGACGAAAGGTACGGCGTGCCGCACGCGAGATCCTGCGCGGTTATATCCTCGATGGACGCGCCGCGCTGGTGCTCTCGACGGCCGAGAGCTTTGACGAGAAGACTCGAGCGACGATCGAGAAGCTCGTCGCCGAGCATGCCGACGATGCAAAAAAGCCCGAGCTGCCGGCATCGATGCAATCGGGCTGGCTTACGACGATGGCCCGCCGCTCCGCCCCCGAGTACCATGGGCTTTTCGCGAGGTTGCCCGAGCTGACGACTCGTGAAGGGTATCGGCTCGGTCGCTCGGCGATGGCCGGGTTGCTCGCGGCGCTCGCCGAGGTGGGCCTCTCCACCCACGAAGCGTGTGCCGGGGGGACCGACGATCACTACGACACGGGGCTGGCCAGCGCGATGGAGCTCATCGATGCGCGCTCGGCCTCGACCTTCTCGCGTGCACTCTTCGAGACCTGGGTGCGAGACGAGAACCCGGTAGACGGGCGCTGGAAGCTCTTTGCATCGGCCTTTTTGCATGGCCCGACGACGCCCGAATTTCTGGGTGATGCGCTGGCCCGCTATACGCGCTGGATGAATCTCGAGGATGCTCTGCGGGCCATCGACACGCTGCGCGTGCTGGACACTCCGGCAGCGATCTACGAGATCGAGCGGGTGCGACAGCGCACCCGTAATGGCCGGATCCGCGAGCATGCCGAGCTCGTGCTCGACACGGTGGCAGACCAGCGTCGCAAAACCCGAGGTGCCATGCTCGACCGTGCGCTCGTCGAGTGGAGACTGGGCGACTCAATCGACTCAATCGACTCAATCGACACATCGACTGCCAGCCGGCTGCGCCGGCGCCTCGACACCATCGTCGCAAAACGACTCGAAGATGCCATGGCA
>CAYFTY010000537.1:0-3936 GCA_964346045.1 uncultured Bradymonadales bacterium
CATCGCATTACTCCTGAAGCTCGCCGCCTCGACGATACCGGAAGGCATCGCTCAAGACGACCGCGGTGATGAGGTCTCTGAAGCCATGGTTGGGGGCGGTCTCGGTGACGATCGCCTCGAGAAGCGGGCGATCCCACTTTTTGACGCCGCGTCCGAGCGCGTACGTGACCATTTTCTCTGTCGCACACTCGGGCAGCTTCTTGTGCTCGGCCAGAATTTGCGAAAGTTCGGTCGGTCCGTTGAAACTGAGGCCTCCAGGTAGTTCACCCGAGGCATCGACGGGTTTGCCGTTGTCGAGGTCTCGCCAGCTACCGACGCCGTCGTAGTGCTCCATTCCGAAACCAATCGGGTCCATGACGCGGTGGCACGTGACACATTGTGGATCTTCGCTATGCGCCTCGAAGCGCTCACGCATGGTCATATCCTCGCTGATCTGAGGGTCGTCGGCGAGGTTTTCGACACCGGGCGGAGGCGGCGGAGGCTCGTCGCAGAGGATATTGTCGAGCACCCACTTTCCGCGCAGGACGGGAGAGGTCGAATTGGGGTGTGAGGTCGCGGTCAAGAGGCCGCCGTGTCCCAGCAGACCGCGGCGGTCTTCGCCCTGCCATTCGTGGCGCACGTGCTCGTCACCTGTGATGCCTGCGACGTCGTAGTGCGCGGCGAGTCGCTGGTCGAGATAGGTGAAATTGGCCGTCAGCAAGGTGTCGAGTGGAGCATTCGTATCGATGAGTTCCCTGACGAAGAGGCGTGTCTCCATGCGCATCGACTCTTTGAGCTCTTCGCTGAACTCGGGGTATTTCTCGTAGTCGGGATTCGTGTTGAGAACTGCGTCGATGTAGAGCCACTGCGTGGCGTATTGGTCGATGAGGGCAATGGATTTCTCGTCGTCGAGCATGCGGTCGACCTGCTGACGAAGCACCTCGTCGTCTTGCAGTCGGCCCTCGTCAGCGAGCTGCATCAACTCGTCGTCGGGCATCGAACTCCAGATGAAATACGAGAGGCGAGAGGCCAGCTCGTAATCAGTGAGCGCGTGGGGCGTGGCGTCTAAAGGATCCGGGTCGGTCTCGACGCGGAAGATGAAATTCGGGCTGACGAGGATCGCTCGCAGCGCCAACTTGATGCCCGTCTCGAAATTGTCGCCTTCGCTGATGGCGAGGTCGACGAATTGGGTCAGGCGCGTGACTTCGGCGTCTTCGAGCGGCCGTCGCCACGCCTCTTTGCCGAAGGTCGAAATGATCTCTTCGGCGCATGCCTGCTGATCGGCTTGATCGGCATCGCAGGTCAAAATCTGGTCGCGCTGCGGCGATGCTTCGGCGACCGCATCGGTCGGGCCTTCGATCTCGACCCAATCGACCAGCAGGTTGCGGTCGTCGCCTGCGTCGGCATCGTAGTAATCGTTGAGGAATGCGACCGAGATCTGCTGGCCGCCTTCTTCGAGAGTCGTGCTGGTTTCGTAGATCTCGGGGGCGTTGGCGGTCGCGCTTACCGTGAAGGTCTCGACCGGCTGCCCGTTGATGGCCACCGACATCTGAGCATCTTCAGGGCCTGCAGCCTGTTGGGCCGCGCGCACCCGGATATTGTAGCTTCCGGTCGCCGGGATGGTTTCGACCGAGGTCACTTCGCCATTCGAAAAGAGGTTCCAGAACTCGTTATTGCCGCTACCGACCGTCGAGTTCATATTCTCGGCTTCGACACGATTGATGCTCGATGCCGGGGCGCCGCCTGCCAGAGCCTCTTCGATCATTTGCTCGGCCGTGCGGTGATACGACTCGAGATGAAGCGGCGAGAGGCTGAGCACATCGCCGTTGTTGTTGAATCCGTACCCGAAATCGTCTTCGGGGAAATTGTCGGCGGGCCGTGAGGTAATGCCGAGAAGGTCGCGCACGGTATTGTTGTACTCGAAGCGATTCAAACGCTGCAGCGTCACGCGTCCCGGGTCGATCTCGTCAGGCGCAACGACGTTATTCGCGGCAACTTCCTCGTCGTCTGGCTTGCAGTCGCCTTCGCGGTCAACGCTCTGGTCGCTCGTTTCTTCGCCGAGCTCGAGCGAGCCGGTATTCAGAAAATCGCAGCCGGTCAGCGCGAGCGCCGAAATCAATAAGCCGATGTTACAGGTTTTTCGCCACTTCATGGGCATCTCGTTCGTCGTGTGTGAACAAGTGTGCTCGTGTGTCGCACAGGTAGAGCAATGTGGACGCAAGAAACGAGCCACGCGTGCACGGCGTTTTTTGGCCCGAAATCGTTATTTTCGAGGCATGTAGACCCCGAACGGGCGGCGATCTGAGGGATCGATGTCACAGAAATCGGCAGCAGGCGGGGTAGCGTCGGGCCTCTTCGGCGCGCGCAACACCGGTTCGTTCGTCACCGGGATGCTTACTCGCAGGAGTTCAGTGCCCCTGATGACCAGGGTCAGGTACGGCACTGTACCGAGCATCGCGAGGAGACCGCGGCCGGGGGCCGCCGGCCGAAAGGCCGGCAGGCGGATTCAGTCTGCACCTCTGAATAGGTACGAGAAAGGCACCCCCGCAAAGCTTGGAGTCGCGCTCTCAGTACTCCAGAACCTGCCCGCCGAATAAATCGTCGTGCTCGAGATAGGGCCCGATGGGTTGACCGTCGAGCGTGGCGTTTTCAAGGTCAGCCTTGCCGCGGCGAATCTCGAGGGTGCCGGTCTCGAGCTCGAGCACGAGGCGCTCGAAGACGGGCGGGCTGAGGGTGTAGCGGGTGGTGGAATTCAGCGGGAAGAACCCTGCAGCGCTGAAGAGATACCAGGCTGAGAGGGTGCCACCGTCGTCGTTTCCGACGATACCGTTAGGCGCGTTGTCGTAGGCCGCCTCGCGAACGCGTTCGACCCAGTATTTCTGGCGATCGAGGCGACCGGCAGCGGCGAAAAGATAAGGAGTATGAAGCGAAGGCTGGTTACTATGCCAGTGATAGATTCCCGGAATCGCGAGCTGGTCTTTGTCGTCGACCCAGAGGTTCGATCCTTCGTGGAAAGTCTCGAGCCTTTCGAGGAGCGCATCTTGACCTCCGAGTGTTTCGGCAAGTCCCTCGGGGTCATGCTGCACGTGAAAGAGCCACTGCCATGCCGAACCTTCGACAAAATATCCTGAACGCCCGTAGACCTGCTCGGGATCGAAATCTTCGAGAAACGAGCCATCTGTATTTCTCGGCCTGAAGAAGCCACTCTCATCGTCCCAGAGATTTCGATAGGATTGCGCCCTTTCGGCGTAGACGGTGCCATCTTCGCCGAGGAAGTCTGCCAGCAGCGCCATACCCGCATCGTGGACGGCGTATTCGAGGGTTTCTGAGGCGCCTTCTTCGCTGACGTCGACCGGCAGATAACCGTATTGCACGTACTCGGCCTGCCCGCCGCGACCGCCGTATACCGAACCTTCGGGGGGATCGTGCGAGCGGGCGAGCGCCTCGAATGCTTCCTGATAGTCGACCCCATCGAGGCCTTTGGCTGCGCTCTCGCCAAAGAGTGCGTCGCCGCTCGATCCAAGCATGCCGCCGGTATAGCTCAGGCCGGCCGGCCAGCGCGGAACAAAGCCGGCGTCACGCGCCATGGCGAGTAACGAGTTCAGGCTGTCTCGCTGGGCTTGCGGGTCGTAGACGATATACCAGGGATGCAGCGTTCGGTAGGTATCCCAGAGCGAGAGGTCGCTGTAATACGTAAAATCGACCGATTCGTGGACCTCGCCATCGAGTCCTCGATAGCGGCCGTATTCGTCGAATTGCGTGGGCATTCGGTACGTATTGTAGAGCGCGGTGTAGAAGATCTTGCGTTCGCGCTCCGTACCACCGGCGACGCGGGCACGACGCAACCTTTTTAGCCATGCGGCCTCAGCGGCCTCGCGTGCCGTATCGAAATCGGTCGATTCGGCGTCGAAATTCGCAGTCGCCTGCTCGGCATCGATAAATGAAATCGCCACCCTG
>CAYFTY010000538.1:0-3927 GCA_964346045.1 uncultured Bradymonadales bacterium
AGATGATCCGCATCCAGTCTTCCACACATTACTTCAACGCATACCCACTCTGTTCCTCACGAGATGATCCGCGCTACGATCGCGCGATTCGCATCCTCGCCGAGGCCAGCGAGAACATGGGGTTCAGCTATGCGGCGTCCCTCTGGTACCTCGAGATTGCGGCCAAGCGGCGCGATGTCGACGTCTTGGATGAGGCCGTCCGCGGTCTCGAGCGAATTATGCTCGAGTACCCCTACGACGAAGCAACGATCGTGCGGGGCTTTGTTGCAACCGGCGACATCACAGGTCTTCCGCCCGAGCAAATGGCCTTCTTGAACTACTATCAGGGAGTGAACAGCGTACGGTCCGGGCTCGACCAGTGGGCCAAGCAGCAATTCGATGCCATCCCCGAAGGAAGTAGCTATCGAGAGCGGTCTCAATACGTGCTCGCTGTCGAATTACTCGCGGAATACCGACTCAACGAAGCCCGCGAGCTTCTCGATTCTCTCGTCGGCGAAGATGGAGAAAACCTCGAGACGCTACCGCCGGATCTACAGGAAGATCTTCAGCGCACCCTGGCTCGTATCGCGTTCGAACAGAAACGATACGACGATGCAATCGAGCTCTATGAGACGATTCGCAAGACCGCCCCCGATGATCCGAGC
Source organism: uncultured Bradymonadales bacterium (assembly GCA_964346045.1). GTDB lineage: Bacteria > Myxococcota_A > Bradymonadia > Bradymonadales > Bradymonadaceae > CAYFTY01. The sequence goes on from CAYFTY010000538.1 coordinate 645, forward strand.
CTTTTGCTCGAGATGGCGTGGAGCAACTATTATGCAGGCAACTACGAACGTGCCCTCGGACTCTTGATCGCCCTCGACGCACCCTCGTATCAGGGTTTGATTGCCCCCGAACGATTCTTGCTTGAGGCACTCTCACTGCGACACCTCTGCCAGTTCGAGCCTGCTCGCAATGCCGCCGTGCGATTGCGCCAACGCTATGGCGATGCCATCGACGATCTTTACGAGGGCGTTCCGCTGCGGGAGTCGACACATCTCAGAGACGCCGCGCGAGTTCGAGAGGGCGGACGGGCTGTGGGTGAGTTTCGACTTCGTGTCGAACGCGAAGCGGAGATGGCCGTCGAACGAGCCGAAGATTTCGGCGAAGGACTCAGCGAGACCTACCAGGAAATCTACAAGCGAGGCCTCGAAGAGGCTGCCCGGCGCGAAGATGAAGAGATCACCCGCGAGATGGAAGTGGTCGCTCAGGAGCTTCTCAACGCCGAAGAAGGTGTCCGGCTCATCCTCCACGAACTCGGCGTCGCGCTCCTACGTGGCCGACGACGACCGGCCGGCGCACAGGAACGCATGAAGATCGAGCAGACCTTTGGGCCCGACAAGATTCTCTATCAATTCCGAGGGGAATTCTGGACCGACGAACTCGATGACCTCGTGGTCACGACGGAGGACCGATGCATCGATTGACACACGGAAGAACCATGCTTCGCTCTCTCGTCACCGGCGTGCTCGCCCTATCTCTGCTCTCGCTCACCTCGTGTGCGACGGCACCGCAACAGGTTCGTGATACGCCCACCGTCGAGACGATTCGTCTCAACATCACCAAAGTTCGGAATGCCATCGAAGAGACGCGAGCGACCATCGCGGTCTCGCGCGGGGCCCCCTATCTGCCAGAATTCTACGTACGCCTGGCAGAGCTTTTGAGCGAAGAAGCCAAATATCACTACCAGCTCGCCTATGAGCGTGAGAACCGTTCTACGCGTGCACTCCACGTGCCGCAGGTTCGCCTGCTCAAAGAAGACGCCATCGCGACCTACGAGATCGTTCTGGGGCGCTTTCCCGACTCGCCGCTCGTGCCTCGCGTGCTCTTCAATATCGGGCACGAACATCGCGAGCTCGGAAACTTCGACGACATGCGCAAGGTCCTAGACCGGCTCGTCGATAATTACAAAGACAGCCCGCTTCGCGGAGATGCCCTACTCGTGCTCGGCGATTATCATTTCGACCGTAATGAGCTCGACCGGGCGCAGAAATATTACGAAGAAATCGCCAGGGCCCCTATCGCTCCGGTGTCCGGCCTCGGTCACTATAAGCTCGCGTGGGTCTGGGTGAACAAAGGCGAGTGCAATCCCGCATTGAACCAATTCGAAAAGGCCATTGACCGTTCGAATGAGTGGGAAACTCTCAAATCGAAGATCGAAGAGCAAAAGCTCGAGACGCCGCTTTTGATTTCCAACCCCGGGATCGCTCAGCAGGATATCGATGTCAGGCGCGAAGCTCTGGTCGACCTCGCATACTGCTATTCTCGTCAGCGGAAGCCTGCGAATTCTGTCGAATTCCTCGAAAAGAAGGCCTACAACCGACAGACCTACGTCGCCGCGCTCTACAAGCTCGCCAATCGCTATCGCACCATGGATCAATTCACCGGTGCGAAACTGACGACACGTGAGTTGCTACGCCTCGGTCAGGCGAATATCGACCGCCTCGACGATGCTCGAACACTCTACACGGCGATCAAACGACTCAAAGACTATCGAGAGGTAGGTCAGGATGCCGACCTCATCGCAACAACCCTCACGCGCTACTACACACGTATCGACGTCGATGCCGAGCGCAAAAAGAAGCTCATTGAGGAATTCGAGGTCTACCTGCGTGACCTGGCCACGACCGCCCAGAAACGCATGAACGACAAGCGACGCAAGGCAGGCGATGCAGCTCAGACCGCCACGGCCTACCGGGTGTATGCCGATACCTTTCCCGAAGCCGACAAACGCGGTGTGATGCTCTTGAACTGGGCCGACGTACTCGGGGGGGCCGAACGCGATCTCGAGGCTGGCCTGGTGTCGATGCGCGCGGCGGACGCTGTGGCGAGCGACAACGAGCGACGAGACGCTCTCTACGACGCCGTGACGTACTTCCAATCGTCCCTCGAAAAGGAATCGAATCGCCAGCGCTACGAACGCGTGACCGCCCGCTCGGCGCTGCGGCGAGCCGGCGCCACACTGCTCACCTACAAGCTTTCGGAGGATAAAGAGCGACGTGTGAAATTTGCGATCGCGCAGGCGTTTTACGACGAAGGCCTCTACGTCGAAGCAATCGACAAGCTCACGGCAGTTGCCTACGAATTCCCGGACAGCGACGAAGCAGACGCATCGATCAAACTCGCTCTCGACAGCTATCGCACACTCAACGATTACGATGGCCTGATGTACGCGAGTCGGCGTTTCCTCTCGGCCAACAGCCCTGCGAGCGGCGGTCTCAAAGGACAGATCAAAAAGATCCTCGCCGCGGCCGAGCAGCGTAAACTCGACGAGCTCTCGCTCCAAGCTGCCGGAGACGAGGGTGGCGATCTCACCCCCTTGCTTTCGTTTGCAGAAAAGAACAAAGGCACCGACCTCGGCGAGCGAGCTCTCATCAACGCCTTCGTCGCAGCGCGCGCGATCGGTGATACCGAAAAGATGTACGACCTCGCCGACGCTCTCGCGAAAACCTATCCGAAGAGTGAGCAGCTTCCCGGCATCTACACATCGCTGGCTCAAACAGCCGTGGCGCGATTCGACTATGATACCGCGACGCGTTTCATGAAACGGGCCGCAGACGTCAACCCGGCTCAGCGCACTCAGCTGCTGGTTGCGGCAGCCGAGCTCAACGAACAGCTCGGAAATACCAAGCGCGCAAGCGGGCTATTCGAAGAAGCGGTGACGACCTCATCGGGCCAGGCAAAGATCGATGCTCTCTCGAAGATGGCGCAGATTGTCGAACGTTCGCAGTCGGCCTCCACGATCAAGCGAGAACTCGGTCCCTACGCAGATCTGGGCGAGCCCGAATCGATGGCACGCCTGGGACTCGCCAAAGTGTCGTCGGGCCAACCATTCGAAGCGGAGACCGATTTCCAGCTCGTTCTCAATACCGAGGTGGCCTCGGGCGAGGCTCAGGCACGCGCGCACTACGGCATGGCGGAAGTCATGCTCGCAACGCTGCGCGAGTATCCCACTCCCGAAGAGATCGACCTCATTCGTCGACGACGACGACGTCCTGCTCACGACACCATCCTGGGAACGACTGCGTC
>CAYFTY010000539.1:0-3925 GCA_964346045.1 uncultured Bradymonadales bacterium
CGCGGGCGCGCACCGGCGTTTCGTCGTCGACCGGCTGCATGAAGCGGAAATAGGCGCAGACGTGCCATCGCAAGATCGACGATCAGGATGGCATTATTCACCACCACGCCGATCAAGATCAGAAAGCCGACCGCAGTCATGATGTCGAGTGGCTGCTCGGCGATGAAGCTGTCCACCAATAAGAGCCCGAGTACTCCCCCGCCGGCCGCAAGCGGGATCGTCACGAGCACCACGATTGGAGCGAGAAAATCCTCGAAGAGAGCTGCGAGCAAAAAGAAAGAGATGATGAGCGCGATGAGCAGCACCCAGCCAAATTGTCTCTGGGCCTCCTGCAACTTACCGGCCGAACCACCGATGCTTACCTCCACGCTGGCCGGAAGTTCACCACTTTGGACCAAACCGCCAATCACGTCCGTCTGAATCGCCTCGATCGCGGTCTCGAAGGGAACATCATCGGGCGGTGTCACCTGCAGCGTCACTGCACGCTCGCGCTCGACCCGGCGCACGACCGTCGGGCCGAGCCGAGTGTCGATATCTGCCAGGACAGAAAACGGAACGACATCTCCAGCTGAAGTCACCACCGGGGCATCGCGCAAGAGCCGCAGATTCTCATCCGCGTCATTCGAAGCCTGCGATGCCAGACGGACGTCGATCTTTCGTTCGCCCTCGGCACCCCACTCGCCAATCTTGCGCCCATCGATATAGACGTCGGCAATGGTGGCGAGTTCTCCGGCGCTCACACCGAGCTGAGCCACCTCTTCGCGTCGCGGCACGATATGAAATTCGGGCGCTCCATTGTCGAGCACCGGAACGGGCCGCACTCGGGCACCCGGAATCGCTTTCTTTATCGGGCCCATCAGCCGACGACCGACCCCGATGAGTTCATTGAGATTGGGCCCCGATAGTTCGATCTCGACCGCGCGGCCTTCGCCGATGCCCGAAGCAAAGAGTGAGGCCTGCGACGCAAAATTGAAGACACCTGGAATCTGCCCGTGCAACTTTTGCATGAAGTCACGGATTCCTCGGATCTCCTCGGGGTTCTTCGCCACGCCGCCCGCAATAAAGAGAGAGGGGTCGCCGACGAAGAAGCTTCGGCGCAGCGCCGGTACCCCGTCCACCGATTCACCCGTGTGGCGCATCATCACTTTCTGGTTCTCTGCACCGATGCGACGTGACTCTTCGACGGAATAGCCAGGCGGCGGCAGGATGATTCCAAAGACCAAATTGCGGTTTCCGGTCGGTAGATACTCCATCTTGGGCAAGAGCGTGACCGCAATGATCGAAGCCCCCGCGAGCGCGAGGATAACCACCGAGGCGGCGCGCCAAGAGCGCTGGGCGAGCCAGCTCGAGAGCCCGGCAATCCCCAATCGGACCTTTTCGCCCGACTTCGCCATCCACTGGAGCGGCGGTTTACGCTTGGCTCCGTATTTGAGCAATACGCCGGCGAGACTGGGGATGATGAGCATCGAAACGCCAAACGAAATCCCGACCGCGAGGGCGATAGCGTAGGCGAGGTCGCGCAGGATTTCGCCCACTTCGCCCTGCCAGGTAATGATTGGGATGAAGACAGCAGCGGTCGTGGCCGTCGAAGCCAGCAGCGCGCCTGCGACCTCTTTGATGCCCTTGTACGCAGCGAGTTTGGCGTCGGTGACCTTTTTGCTCCACGAATCGATATTCTCGAGCGCGACAATCGAATTATCGATCACCATGCCGACGGCGAAGGTCATTCCTGCGAGGCTCACGACGTTGACGGTTCTGCCGAGGGCAGCCATGCCGATTGCCGTTCCGAGCGCACAGACGGGGATCGCGAGGCTGATGATGAATGCCCCGGAGAACCGGCGCAGGAAGAGCAAGAGGACGATCATCGCGAGTATGGCGCCGATGAAGAGATTGCTGCGCACGACGTCAATCGATCCACGGATATAGCTCACCTGGTCATCGACGACCTCGATGAGCAGACCCTCGGGCGCAAAGCGTTCTTCGTTTAATCGCTCGACGACGCCCCGCAATTGTTCGGTGACTTCGAGGATGTTGTAGCCGGCTTCGCGCGACGGCAACAACGCGATGACGTTATCATCGTCGGCGATTGCAAAACCCGTCGGTTTGGCACGCCCGAGGCGCACCTGGCCAACGTCCGATAGTTGAATGGGTAGTCCGTCTGCGCTCGCTCCGATTACGACTCGTTCGAGGTCGCGAGCCTCTTGCGGCTTGAGCCGACTACGCACGATGATACGACGCTTCCCGACTTCGAAATCTCCTGCCGAAACATCAGCGAGTTCGCTCGAAATACGATGGGCCACCTGGCCGATCGTGACATTCCGAGCGGCCAGTGCATCAACATCGACATCGACCTGAACCTCGTCTCGCTGCCCCCCGCGCACGCGCACACTCGCGACTCCGGGTACGCGCTCGAGTTCGGGCACGATCGTGTCGTCGACCCATGTCCGATAGTGCTGTGCAGACACCGTTTCATATTGCGAGCGGATGATAATCACGGCGAGCGGCGGCCCGGCAGAATTCGACGTACTCACGATGGGCTCATCGACGTTCTGCGGATAATTCGGCACCTGGCTGAGCTGGTTGGAAACCCTCACGAGCGCCTGATCCATATCGGTGCCGACGGCAAACTCGAGAGTAATCGCACCACGCCCGAGCGATGACGTAGACTCCATGTCGGTGAGGCCACTGACCCGCTTGAGAACATCTTCCTGCGGTTCGACCACCTCGCTCTCGACTTCGACCGGCGAAGCCCCGAACCAGGTCGTGGTCACCGTAATGGTCGGACGTGCGATATCAGGGGTGAGCTGGATCGGTAGTTCGAGGACCGATAGCGCGCCAAAAAAGATTACGAGCAGCATCACCGAGACGACGCTCACGGGGCGCGAAATCGCCTTGGCCAGGACACCCTGCTTTTCTGCGAAGGACTCGGCGCTCATGGTGAACCACCATCGCCGCTCTCCTGGATATCCAACGACTGACCCGGCCGAAGACGCTCGTTACCGCGCGTGACAACGACGTCACCAACCGAGAGGGTCGAGGTTTCGACCAGTGCTTTGCCGCCGTTGCGAGCTACGACATAGACATCGTGAGGCTCGGCCTTGTCGCCTTCGACTCGAAAGACCCGCGTGCCCGTGACGCCAAGCACCAGCGCGTCGTTCGGCACGACCACTCCCTCGACCTCTCTGAGCAGCAGGAATTCGGTCTGGAGTGCAGCGCCCTGTCTGAGCCACGGTTTGATTTCATCAGGCACGACACGCAGCAATCCAGTGCGAGTGCGCGGATCGAGTGATCCGACGACCCCGGCAATCGTTCCCTGCACAGAGTCGCCGGCATGCAGGATGTGGACGCCTTCGGCGCGATCGATCGACTCCAAGACGTTCGAGGGTACGCGGACGTGCACTTCGAGCGATCCCCCGGAGGCAACCTCGAGCGCTGGCTCTCCTTTAGTCAACCACTGGCCTCTCGAGACGTATCGCTGAGCCACCACTCCATCGACGGGGGCGACGACCCGCATCTGTAAGATTTCCTCACGCAATCGACCGACAGCAGCCTCCTGCCCTCGGAGTGACCCTTCGAGAGCCGATTTTCGAGTCACGAGTTCTTCGGCTTCTTGGCTGGGGAAAAACCCTTTGTCGCTCAGAGATCCGAAGCGCGCTGCATCGCGCGTCGCCTGCTCGAGATCGACTTTCGTCCGCTCGAGATTCGCGCGGGCTTCATCGAGCTGCTTGCGCAAGATCGCATCGTCGAGCTGCACGAGCACCTCGCCACGCTTGACGTCGTCACCCTCGAGCACTGAGACCCGCCTCACGGTCCCCGAGCCGCCGGCTGCGAGGATGGTCGACTCGGCGTTCTCGACCTCACCCAAAAATTGCCTTGTTTCAATGAGCGACGTCTCGTCGATCGTCGCGACCGACACCACCGCCCC
>CAYFTY010000540.1:0-3920 GCA_964346045.1 uncultured Bradymonadales bacterium
TAGTTTTTTAGTGTCTGCATCCCCGGGGCATCGTGGCCACCATTCTCATCATCGACGACGACGTCTTCGCGCGTGGAATTTTCGCGCGTGCGCTCTCAGACCGCGGTCATACCGTGCTCGAAGCCGAGTCGGTGGACGCCTCGAAAGCGATTCTGCAGACTGAGCTCGTGGACGTCATCATCGTCGATGCGCAGTCAGCCGAGGGGCGCGCACTCGATGCTTCGAAGGCTCACGCCCAGAGTCACGGTACCGCACTTCTGAGTCTATCTTCGGTCTTCCGAGAGACAGGGTCGAATCACGGCGGCCAGCATCTCGATCTCGAAAAGCCGATCTCTCCCGAAGAACTCGTGGCTCGCGTCCACGACGTACTCGACCTGCCTGACCACCTCGATACACATGGACGAGGCCTCGATGAGCTGTCCGAGGCCGACGAGCACTTCGCCCGCGGCATCGAACGTCGGCTTCTCGAACTCGAAACTGCGATTCATGATGCCCGAGACGGGGAGCGCCCTCTCGACGAGGTCCTCGAGAGCTGTCTCGAAATTGAGAGCCAGACCCGAGAACATAATATGGCACGCGTCTCCCAGGCGACGGGCCGCATCGCACAGGCGCTCAAACGGATCGATAAGCGACGGGGCGAGCTGAACCGGCAACTCTGGGCCGAACTCAACGATGCTCTCGATGACGCCTATCTCTCGAGTCGCGTGCATCTGATGCAGCATCGCATCGAAATTCCTGCGCGCAGAAGCGCCATTTCGCAGCAAGCATCCGTGCTTTACTACGGCGGCAAGACCACAGATTTCGAGCGCCTCGAGGACTATGGCGACCGCCACCTGATCTCGATCGAAAGAGTCGACGAGCTCGAAGCCCTGCATGAAGCGCTCGCCGCAGCACAGCACGACGGGCTCTTTGTCGATGTCGGCGATTCGGCGCTGCCGGGAGAGACCTTCGAGATGCTGCGCCGTCTGCGCGATCGCGGCCGACTTCAGCTGCCGCTGGCCGTGATCGGTCCAGGCGAAAGAGCGCGTGTACGGGTCGAAGCCGCTCAGGCCGGCGCCACCCGCTTCCTGGATCATCCCGTCGAAATGAGCGATTTCAGCGAAGCCGTCCGTGTCATGGCCGCTCTGCGTTCGTTCGACTCGCCACGGGTTGCTCTTGTCGAGCAGGATCCAGAGTTTGCGACTCGTCTGTTGAGCGTCCTTGCCGAGGCCGGATTCGACGTCCAACACATCGATAGTGCACCGGCCGTACTCGATCTCATCGGGGCGTTTTCGCCCCACGCCATGATTCTGAACGCGCGAACGACCCGCATATCGGGCGTCGATCTGACACGCACCCTGAGGGCGATACCGCGTTGGACCGATCTTCCGATTCTGCTGGTCAGCGACCGCGACCAGCCGCGACTCAGACTCGAAGCGATCCGCGCCGGAGTCGACGACATCTTGATCCGACCGATCGACGAAAAAGAACTCGTCGCGTCGATCGAATCGCGAACAACCCGCTCGAAACTCATTCAAGATCGCGCAGACCGTGACAGCCTCACCGGACTGCTGACGCGGCGCGCCTTTCTCGAGAGGGTCTCCGTTCGACTCTCCGAAGCGCGACGGAATCAGCGTCCCATCTCGATCGCGATTCTCGATCTCGATAAGTTCAAACGCGTCAACGACCAGCACGGTCACATGGCTGGTGACCGGGTGCTCAGCGCACTGGGCCGGCTGCTGAGGAATCGCTTGCGTGTCGAGGATCTGCGCTGTCGGTGGGGTGGCGAAGAAATCGCTATCGCACTCGTGGATGAATCGTCTGAGGCGGCTTACGGCGCACTCGATCGACTTCTCGAAGAATTCCGAGAGATCGACTTCGAAGCCGACGACGGAAGCCCTTTCCACTGCACCTTCAGCGCCGGCATCTCGGAGTTGGGCGTCGACGGCTCCGAATTCGAAGAGCTCCTGCAGCACGCCGACGAGCGACTCTTCGAAGCCAAGGTAGCCGGGCGAAATCGCATCCACCGATAGCGACCAGTTGTAAGCCGCCACCCGCCCGCGTAAAGTGTCGGCCCGATTCACGGTGCGAGAGAATCTTGGACGAGATATCCCCCGAAAATCAACGCGAGCGAGTCGCCCGGCTGCATGCCGCCGTGCCCGAGTTGGGGCCCGGCATGGTGGGCACCGGCACCATTCGTGTCCCCGAATTGCGGAATGTCGCGTTCACGACTCGGGTTCGGGCGGTCGTCGACCATCCGGCCTTTCAACGTCTACGCCGTGTACGACAGCTCGGCCCCACCCATCTGGTGTATCCCGGCGCTGTCCACACACGCTTTGAACATAGCCTCGGCGTGTATTCGTGCGTGCAGCTATATCTTCAGAATCTATTGAGGACACCGGCCTTTGCCGCGTCGGCCACCGAAGAAGATCTGTTGACGGTGCTCGCCGCGGGACTCACCCATGATCTCGGCCACTATTCCTTTGCACACAACCTCGAAGCGCTCCACCACAAAGGTCGCGACACGCCGCGACACGAGCAGGTCGGAGGCCGCATCATCCGGGGCGAGATTGCCTCGCTTCGAGGCTCGCGCACCGTTGGACAGATCCTGGCGGACGACTGGGGCGTCGACCCCGAACGCGTCATCGCGCTCTCGACCGGAGACCACGACCGACAAGACTCGATGCAATGCGTTTTGCGCTCGATCATTTCATCGGCCATCGACGCCGACAAGATGGACTACCTCGAGCGCGACTCCATCCACCTCGGAGTGCCCTACGGGCGCAACTACGATCGCGACCGGCTTCTCGCCAGCCTCACATTGAATGAAAACGAAGATAAAATCGCGGTGCTTTCCAAGGGGAAAGTCTCGGCCGAGATCTTCATTTTCGGGCGATACACGATGTTTAGCGAGGCGTACTGGCACCATACCGTGCGCTCGGCGAGCGCGATGCTCGAAGCCGCACTCGCAGCGTTCCACAGCCGTAGCGAGCTCGAGGCCGATGATCTCCTCGAAGTTCTCCTCGACCATGACGATGACGGATTCTTGCGCTGGCTTTCCAGCGAGATGCCGGCGAGCAGTGCCACCCGATATCTCATCGACAATCTGGTCGGAAACCGCCGTCGTCTCTACAAGCGAGTCGCCACCTTCAGCCGCGTGTATACCGAAGAAAGTAAACGGGCTGCATACGATCGCATCTATAATATGCAGGCGTCTGAGGTCTACAATCTGGCCGACCGCCTTCGGATCAGGCTGTCGGATGCAGTCGGACGAACACTTCACCCGGCGGATTTGATCATCGACACGCCACCACGCGACAAAGACAAGATGGAGACCGTCGATGTGATGTATCCCGGCGCCACCGGTCAGCGACAATATCCACTTCACGAACTCTCGCGAATCGTGGCCGGTGTGCAGGACGACTTCATCATGGTGGTCAAAAAGATCCGACTTTTTGCATCTCCCGACCTGGCCGCACAGCTCGACGCATGCAAACTCGACGTCGAAGACATCATCCTCTCCGAAATTTTGAGCTCATGAAACTTCGTATCTCCGCATCTCTTTTCGCATTGCTCCTCAGCGGCTGCACACTTTTCTCAGGCCTGACGGGGCAGAGTTCTGGCGAGAAAGAACTCGTCGAAAAGCCTGGCCCCGACGACGAGTGCGTGGGCCGCTATTGTGAAACGACCATCGAGGATCCCCGACCCGAGCAACGTTCGTCGTGGACCTTCTATGAAGAACCGGTCTCGATTACCGAGAAAGAGATTTCTTTTGACTCGAACGGCGCCAGGCTTTCGTCGACGGTGATCATGCCGGAATCGGCCGAGGCCGAAGTTCCCGGGCTGGTCATTGTTCACGACCTCGGCCCTTATGGCCGCAACGGAGTCGCCCGCGAGTCATTCGGGCTCGAACTCCCGGTCGAAATCCCCATGTACCGCAC
>CAYFTY010000541.1:0-3911 GCA_964346045.1 uncultured Bradymonadales bacterium
GCGTATGTTCAGGCTTTTTACAATCTCGATTCTCGTGAGCGTCGCCGGGCATTGTCACGATGGCCAGCGCACTCAGGAGAATCGAGATTGTAAAAAGCCTGAACATACGCCCTCCTGAAAGGCTCTCTCTCGCGGCATCACTACGAAAGAGTTTCGGATCAACGCGTCAACATATTGACGCGTCGTACCAGCTCACATCCTCGAGTGTTTCGCATCTCAAGGACCGTTCACGGTGACCTCATAGTTGAAATCACTGGGTGACACGAACGTCTTGTCGATCACGACCCAGTAGTCTCCGGGGGCCTGAACGACGTAGTCGACGTCTTCGAGGCTTGTAAACGTTGCAAGACACGATCCAGTATCTCCACACGCATCGAGCACGAAGATGGCATTGACGTTGGTGTCACCCGTCTGTGCGTCGACCGAGATGATGTCGCCGGCCGCAAGCCCCGGCAGAGAGAAGACGAGGTCATAGCCCGGGGTGCTCGTGCCCATGATCATGTCCATCGAGCACATCGACGTCGAGTAATCGAGTTCACTCGTGTATCCGCCCCCCTGACCCGCGTATGTCATTCCTGTGCCAACGACGAGAGGCTGAGTGCACGAGTCACCGTCACATACCCCGTTGGTGCAGCCCTGAGCGCAATTGTAGCTTTCGATATTGGTGCCATCGATACAGAGCTCGACCGCATTGCCCGCGCAGGAGCGCGTCCCTGGCACACAGTTTCCGGATTGGGCCCGCATCGTGACTTCGTAGTCGCCGGGATTTCCGAACCGTACTTCGAGAATGAGATAGTAGGTCCCGGCCTCGAGAAAGAGATCGGTGATCAGTTCATTATCACTGCATACCTCAATATCCGTGTCGTCATCACACTGAGTGCGGACTTCGACGGCACCATCGAACTGACCCATCCACGAGACGTCGATGTCGACGAATGCATCCGTCGCCAGTTCGAATTCGAGCACACGCTCTCGGGTCGCCATGTTCCCACTGCAGGTGAGCTGTAGCTCATCGGTGCCCTCGAAAACGAACGACCCTGACCGAGTCACATCGGTGTTCAGGGGCAACGTTCCGAGGTCGAAGGCTGATGCACACGCATCCGCTGCGAGACACTCACCATCGACACAGATCTCGTCGTTCTCACAAGGGATGTCGGGGCAGGTATCGACCATCATGTCGGGCGCCATGTCGACACCGCCCATATCGTCTCCATCACCCGCATCCACCCCTGTGTCGACGAGGTCCATGTCGACTGCGTCCATGTCCATGCCCATATCGGGCGGCGAGGTCATGTTGTTCGTGTTGTTGGTGTTGTTGTCGTTGTTGGTGTTGTTGTCATTGTTGTCGTTATTGGTGTTGTTGGTGTTGTTCGACGGCGTAAACGTCGAGCCTCCATCGTCACCGCATGCCATGAGAGTCAACGAAATGACGAAAACAATCGCGCGCAGAATCTGTTGGGATTTGGTCGCAAACAAAAGAGAGCTCCAGGATTGGGCCATGTACATTTTGATCATGTGGCGAGTAAAACTCACCCTCAGCTTAGTTGAGACTCGATCGAACTACAATTTTTCGTCGCTACCATCCGTCGCTACCAGAGGCGTCACACCTTAGCGGCCCAGGACCTTCTTCACGCGTTCGAGGTCCTCAGAACGGAATTCACGGGTCAGCGCCAGGACCGCAAGCAGCACGAGACCCATGCCCGCCATCTTGGCGAGCACGATCCCCAGGTAGACGAGTTTGCCGTATTCGCTCACCCACTCGACAGGCGTCAATACCACCTGATCGAACGCGAAGAGCACAGCGCAGGCGAGAAGCACACGGGCGACCGTCGCCAGCGGAGGCCACGCTCCGTAGGTGCGCGCCAGCCAGCCGATGGCAATCAGACAGCCGCTCACCATGGCGATCGTCGTCGCGATGGCCGCCGAGCGCATGTAGAACGGGGCTTCCAGTAGATACGGACCGGCCAGGGCCACATCGTTCTGAGCCACCGCGATCGCTTGGCGTACGGCGTCCGTTGCGCTGGTTGCGGTCGGCGCACTCAGCGGGCTCCACGTCAATTCGGACATGAATAGATCGTGTACACCGCTCACCATCAGGTAGTTGGCGACCGCCGTGACCACCAGCGAAACGCCCATGATGACGACCGCGGCCATCGGGTGGCCGGCGCCAATGATCATCGTCGTAGCCACGTAGTAGAGAGCAAAGAAGATGATGCCAACGCTCAGGATCGCGAGGGCCTGTGAGGCCGTTTGATAATCGGCGCTATAAAGACCCGCGATGAGCGAGTCGCTATTCAACGCCAGGATGATGGCTACCGACGCGATGAGAAGCACGCAGTAGCGAAAGGTCGTGCGAATGTAATTCTGGGTCGCCTGACGGTCGGCGTTGAATGTGGCTTCTGAGATCAGGGGAAAGATCACGAACGTCACCGCGATCACGCCCTGATACGGAATGCGCGAGATATTGAGTACGGCACCGTAGAAGCCTGCGAATTTATCGCTCATGATCTTGAAGAGCGGTGCAGCGCCCTCGAGGTGGACGGGCACGTCGGCGGCCACCGATTTGATCACGAAAAGGTCGGCTCGCATCAGGCCGTTTAGCGCAAACGTATAGAGCATGATCAGGCCCAGATACGATGCCAGTCGCTTCAGCCGTGTTTTATCGTCTTCGGTGGCTTCGGCTGAGGCCGGCTCGGGGCGCTTTCTCATCAGCCGGAAGACCCAGAAGGCCGAGAGCACGCAGATGATGCCCGCAGCGACGACGAATCCAGAGATGGCTCCGACGACCCCAAAGCCCAGTGCGACGAGCCCCAGAATTCCGGCGGTCTTCAACGTGGCGAAAATGATGTCGAATCCGGCCTGATGCACGAACTCTTTGATGCCGTTCAGATAGCCGATGAAAATGGCATAAAAGGCATAGAAAACAATGATCAGGCTCGAGAGTTGTAAGAGCCCCGTGAGGCTCGGATCATTGAACGACTCGGCGATGAGACCGGCGCCGAATGCATAGGCGAGCCAGATCGGAACACCGACGACGAGCTGCAGTTTTACGGCGAGGTTCACGACGCGATTGGCACGTTCGGGCTGCTCGCTCGCGAGTTTGCTGACGGCCTGAAGCGTTCCGGTAATCATCACCATATTGACCAGGCTGATGGCCTCAGTGACGATCTTGAAAACGCCGAAAAGCTCGGCCGACGCAAAAATGATGGGCAGACCGAGCTGGATCGTGGCTCCCGTGATCAGGAACCACACCTTGGCCGCGGTGATGACGAGAAACCCCCGGCCGGTGCGCTTGACCGTATCGTCTGCTTCGCCCGGCTTTTGAGTCGCGTTGACTTCGTCGTCCTTGACGCTCACGCGATGCTCCTTGGTCTTTTAAGGAACCGGAGGCGGATTGAGCTCGATGAATTTCACCAGATATGGCTCGATCTCATCAGATCTGGCGCCCAGTCCTTTCGCAACGGATCGCAGATATGCAGATTCTTCGAAATCAAAGATGTCATCGGCCTCGATCACGCGTGCGATGAGCGAAAAAAGTGCGTTGCGTTGTTTGGCGTTGAACGAGAGTTTGCGTGATGCGCTCTCGGGATCGAAAGCGTCGGGATCGAATGTCTCGAAGCGTGCTTTCACGCTCTCGGGGAGATGGCCTTTGACCAGGCCCTCGAGGATACCGGCGATCTCGTTGGCTTCGACGCCTTCGTACTTCATGTCAGCGTGGGCGACGCCCAGAAGGATATCGGCGACCAGCACGAGTTGGTCTTCATCGAGTTTGAGCGTGCTCATTCTGGCTCCGTGTCAATAGTGGTGCGAGGAGACCGTTGTACACGGAAGTCTCACATTGGGGAAGCAGTTTGCCTTGGGGCCACAACCGCAGACGTTTCAAAAATTTTGTGCCCTCCCCCACGATCCAC
>CAYFTY010000542.1:0-3910 GCA_964346045.1 uncultured Bradymonadales bacterium
TATGAGCGCGCCGCTTCGATCGCTGGAGATGCCGGGACCTTTCCTGCGATGCGGGTCTTCTGCCATGCCCTCTCGTATTACAGCACGGTGATCTCCAGAAATCGAGCCGTCGCCGATGTCGCGTTTCGCCGTGTCGAGCAATCTCTCGAGAAATTCCCTCTCTTCTGGCTCACCCATGCCGTGAAGCTATTTCGCTCGCTCGATGCCGCGCTACAGGGGCATCTCACCGAGGCGGCACAATTGAGCGAGGCGGCCCAGACCGGCTTTGGTCGGATCGAAGACCAGGCCCAGCTCTTGCTCACCAGTCGAATGCGAGCGATCGTCGCATCCGTGCTCGACGAGCCCGATGCCGAGCAGCGCCTCGAAGAGTCGGCGCGAAGGTTCGAAGAAATGGGCGTGCCTGTACCTCGCCCTTACCGTCGAGAATCCATCGAGAGACTCAAAGCGACGCGGTCTGAAGCTCCGCGGGCGTGTGACGCCATGGGGTTGAACAAGCTTGCGATTCCGATCGATCGGCTCGCGGTCCATGGTCTACACCCTTCGCAGATTCTGGGGGAGTTGGCAGACGTTTTGACGCGATTCACGAGGGGACTCGACGGCGATACGGTCTGGATTGACGAGCTTTCGTCCGAGGATACCGTCCACGAATTGCATCGTGTAGGCGACGGAGAGCCCAGTGAGTTCGTCGAATTCGGCGATGGCTGTGGTCGCCGGTTTCGAGTGGCTGTTTCGGGGCCCTTGAACCACGAGCAGCGAACGGCGCTCTCGATCTTCACGCGCGTGACTTCGCTTTCGATGGAGGTCGCATCGCTTCGCGCACTCACCAATCCTGCAGGCTCTAGCATCAGTGATGAGATTCCGGAGCTTCCCGGCGTGATCGCAGCGTCGGAGTCGACCCGAGAGTTGCTCAAAGAGGTTGCGCGTCTCGGGAAATCCCGCGCAAACGTGTTGATTACGGGCGAGTCGGGTGCCGGTAAAGAAGTGATCGCGCACGCCGTCCACAAGCTCTCGAGTCGTTCGGGACATAGTTTCGTGACGTTCAACTGTGCGGCGGTTCCCAGGGATCTCTTCGAAGGGCAATTATTCGGATACAAGAAGGGCGCATATACGGGCGCGAGTGCCGATCACCCCGGGGTGATCCGTGCAGCAGACGGCGGGACACTCTTTCTCGACGAAATCGGAGATCTACCGCTGGAAGTGCAGCCCAAGCTCTTGCGTTTCCTCGAAAATGGTGAGGTCTTTCCACTTGGCGAGACTCGGGCGACCAAGGTCGATGTTCGAGTGATTGCTGCGACGCACCGCGACCTGCAGCAAATGGTGCGGGAGCGCGAATTCCGTGAGGATCTCTACTTTCGTCTGGCTGTGGTGCCGCTCGAAGTAGCGCCTTTGCGCGAGCGCCGAGAAGATGTCCTCGCGTTGGCGCGACACTTCATCGAGCTCTACTCACCTGAGGGAGAGGAAATGCCTCGCCTCGCGCCCGAGGCGGCACGCAAGCTGATGGACTACGAATGGCCTGGCAATGTTCGTGAGTTGCGCAATGTCATCGAGCGATCACTTGCCTACAGTCCTCTTCCGGATGTGCTCTCGTCCGAGGAGCTTCGTTTCTAGAAACAAAAAACCAAAAGCCCCGCGTTTGGTGCGGGGCCTTCGGCCGAAAGGAGGGGTCGCCTCGGTGCCGGCATGCATATTCGGCGGCTCGAGTGACCTCATGCTTCATCCTTGAAGCGTATGGGAAACGTCCGTTGCGGCGCCTTCATTCCGGGAAAGCGGCGATTTCTCTCAGCGACCGATCAGGCAGCCAGGTAGAACTTCACCACAAGGAAAAATGACATGAAGACTGCTACCGACCCGACGGTCACGTAGAAGACCCAGGGCGCCTGGTGCGGAGGTTCGTCGTGATGCTCTGCCATGTTCATACTCCTGAAGAACGACTCGTATCGTGTCGGTCAACGTGGGGATCGGGCAGCATATTTCGCCCGTACCCAAAATTAGCAGGTGACATCCTTGAGGCGGAGTCCCTGATCCTTGAGATAATTCTTGAGTCCTTTCTTCGTCACGGTGCGCAGTGCCCGAGCCGAGAGACGCACGCGGACCCAACGATCTTCATCAGGAAGATAGATACGCTTGGACTGCAGGTTGGGCAGCTGGCGCATCTTGGCCTTATTATTCGCATGCGAGACTTTGTTGCCGACGAGCGGCTTCTTATTCGAAAGTTTACAACGGCGTGCCATGATCCACTCCTTCTAATCCATTCGGCTGCTCGCGCAATTTCCAACGGCGCAAACGGGCGCGCAAACCTGCCATTTGCCCGGACCCGTGTCAAGTCTTGGCAAAGGGAACTTTCGTCGCCTGCGTTTAGGCATTATCGTTCACACAGCAGATCTGCACAGAGAGCGAGGATGTGTTGAGTCGTTACGATATCGTAGTCATCGGTAGCGGTCCCGGTGGAGAAGGCGCGGCCATGACCGCCGCCAAAGCCGGAAAAAAGGTCGCGATCATCGACCGTTACGCCGAGGTTGGAGGAGGGTGCGTGCACTGGGGCACAATCCCCAGCAAGGTATTGCGGCATGCCGTGATCGAGTATGTGAATATTCGTCGCAACCCCCTCTATCAGACCGCGATGGAGGAGGTGCATATTCGCTATCCGGATCTGTTGCGGCGCGCCACGCAAGTGATCGACACGCAATCGCAGATGCGTCGCCGGTTTTACGAGCGCAATAATGTTCGATTTGTCGACGGGCATGCGAAGTTCGTGGATCCTCATACGGTGATCGCGACCAACGACGACGGGGCGACGGAGCAGATCGAGGGCGATAAATTCATCATCGCCGTCGGCACGAGTCCTTATCGGCCCGACGATATCGATTTTTCGCACCCTCGTGTGCTCGACGCCAATACCGTCTTGCAGCTCGAGACCACCCCGCATTCGATCACGATCTACGGCGCGGGGGTCATCGGGTGCGAATATGCATCGATCTTTCGCAATCTTGGCTCCAAGCTGAATCTGGTGAATACCCGCGACAAATTGATGAGTTTCCTCGACGACGAAATCGTCGACGCGCTCAGCTACCATTTACGCGACCGGGGCGCGCTCTTGCGTCATAACGAGTCCTACGAGCGGGTCGAGGCCCATGACGATCAGGTGGTTCTGCATCTGCAGTCCGGAAAGCAGCTCAAGAGCGAATATCTGCTCTGGTCTCAGGGACGCAGCGGGAACACAGACGGACTTGGACTCGCGGGGGTCGGCATCGAAGTCAATTCACGCAAGCAGATCGATGTGAACCCCAACTACCAGACTACGGCCGAGCATATTTATGCAGTCGGTGATGTGGTGGGCTTTCCGGGCCTCGCGAGTGCCAGCTACGATCAGGGCCGATTTGCCAGTCTTCATGCGGTTTCGGGCACCTGCGACCGCAGCCTCGTCGACAATATCCCCGCCGGCATCTGGACCGTTCCGCAGATCTCTGCCATTGGACCGACCGAGCGTGAGCTCACCGAAGAACAGGTGCCCTACGAGGTCGGACATGCGCTCTTTCGCAGTCTCGCGCGCGCCCAGATTGTGGACGTGGGCGTGGGGATGCTCAAGATCCTCTTCCATCGCGAGACGCTCGAAATTCTGGCGATCCACTGCTTTGGCTACCAGGCCGCCGAGATCATTCACATCGGTCAGGCCATCATGGCGCAGGACCCGCCGGCCAACTCGATCCGCTATTTCGCGGATACGACCTTCAACTATCCGACGATGGCCGAAGCCTATCGCGTTGCGGCCCTGAACGGCCTGAACCGTCTCTGATCGCTGCACCACAGGGTTCGATTTGATACGCTCTCAATCCTCTGATGGACTGGGCGTCGGGCGCCTGGGGCAATGATGGTGAGAAGATTGGATTTTATCGGGGCGCATGCGATAGGC
>CAYFTY010000543.1:0-3906 GCA_964346045.1 uncultured Bradymonadales bacterium
ATCTGCGCCGATAATTTTGCGCGTGCTGCAGCAACCAATCACCTCGAACATATCGTGTATCTGGGCGGGATCTTTCCCAAGAACTCGAAAGTATCGCGGCATCTCGAGAGCCGTTACGAAGTCGAGAGGACGCTCGGAGCCTACGGCGTAGCGATTACGTCCCTGCGCGCCGGCCTGGTGATCGGGCCCAACGGGTCGTCGACCTCGATCGTCGTGCGGCTGGTCGAAAAACTCCCCGTCATGGTTTGCCCCGCATGGACGAGGACCGAGACGCAGCCGATCGCGCTGCACGACGTCGTGCGCCTCATCGAGTTCACCCTCGGAAACACAAGCTGTATGGGCAATACCTACGATGTCGGGGGGCCTGAGATTATGACCTACAAAGAGATGATGCAGGCAACTGCGGACCTCATGGGCATAAAGCGCTTCATGCTCGATGCTTCGGTGGTTTCGCCGCGGCTGTCGACGGCCTGGGTGAGCGCGTTTACGAGCGCCCCCTACGAGCTCGTGAGCCCGCTGGTCGAATCTCTCGAACACCGCATGGTGGCTTCGGATAACCGACTCGTCGAGATGTCGGGTATCGAGATGACGCCCTTCAAGCATTCGATGCGAGAGGCGATCGAATATGAAAACCAAAAGCGAGCCAACCCGGTGGCCTTTGACAAAAAAGGTTCGCGCAAGCGCGAGGACAGTGCCGTTCGGTCGGTGCAGCGGCTACCTCTCCCCGATGGCGCCAACGCATGGTGGGTTGCTGACGAGTACGCGCGATGGCTTCCCGATTTCATGAAGCCCTTTCTGCGCGTGGATGTCGACAAAGAGCGCACGACCAGGTTCTTCATCCGCGGAATGACCAGGCCGCTACTCGAACTGACGTTCGCCAGGGTCAGCCGGTCGGATCGCCAGCTCTACTGGATCACCGGCGGTCTGCTGGTCAGGAGACACGACCGCGGCCGGCTCGAGTTTCGCGAGGTCCTCGCTGGAAGCGCCATACTGGCTGCGATCCACGATTTTCATCCGCGGCTTCCCTGGTACGTCTATCGATACACGCAGGCTGTGGTGCATCTTTTCGTGATGGTAGGATACCGACGCCACCTCGCCGGCATCGAAGCGATCGAGGGCAAGGCTCCTACCTCTGAACCCGTCCTCGACACGATGCCGGGCCTCGAACACGACTCCGAAGTCGAGATCCACCCCTCGGGTTCCCACGACGAAATCCCCACACAACAGGCCTCGTAGTCCATCAAGGCGCCGATCCTGACCGGGGGCGTGAAGAGTACTGAAACCGGTTAATCCCTGCCCATATCAGGGCTCGACAAAACTCCACCTGCATCGGGCCGCGAAGGAAGCGGCGCTCGCGGAAGCCCCTGCAGTGCTGCCGGTCGCGGTATGAAAGCGACCCCGAGATTCAATACCTGCTCTAGCTCTCGAGGCTTGTAGACCGCACGAATGCTCACGAATTCATCGGTTGCCTTGCACTGCAGGCGATTCACCAGATTCGAAACGAGCCCGCGCGCCAGGAAGGGGACCCCGCGTATCACCCGCGCCTTTAGATTCGGGCAGCTATCTGCAAAGCCTGTGGCCTGCTCGGGTGAACCTAGCCGCATGTCGATATCGAGCGTGGGTGCGTCGATATTGCGGATCGAAACTTTGCCTGTGTCGAATCGTACCTTGCCGATCCCCGGCAGGATCACCATCGCGCCGTGTGCGCTCATCAACAACAATGTGTCGTTATCTTCGGCGACCCGTTCGATCTGCTCGAGACCGTCGAGCATCGTGCCCTGACGCTGCTCTTTCGGAACATCCTTCATCATCTCGCTATCCGCAGGAATCTCTCTCACGAGCTGCTCGAGCCATTCGGGGCGCGTCATGATAGCAAGCCCGTCGCGAGGCAGAATGATCTTGCGTGGATCCTGGTAGCGCGAGTCGGAAGGCACGAGCTCGCGGATCGGAATCTCTTGATAGGTTGTCCACTTCATCTCGCTTTCAAAGCGTTTGTCGAGCTTCTCTTTCATGGCCTGATCGCCGAGGTTATGGCGAACGGCGAGGAAGGTCTGTTGCAAATACTGGGGCGCGGCTGAGGCCATGAAGAGCGAGTCGAGGTCCTTCACCGGATCGATGCCGGTTCCTTCGAGCGCGATCCGATAGTCGGGCACGACTTCGAGCACGCGGCGCGTTGGCTCTTCGAAGGGCGTTCCGCGTAGACGATCAAGGCGCAAAATCGCGCTGAAGATCGCATTTCCGGGCCCGTAGCCCTCCATCGCGGGCAGGCTATTCGGCCCCGAGCGGTCGATGCCAGGCAGCGTGTCGCCGTCGAACGCATTTGGAGGCTCTTTCTTTTTGCGCTTTTTCAGCTCGCGTTTTTCAGCGGTCGTCGCCGGCGTCGCGGGAGCCTCGGGCTTCGTCTTCTCGGGCTCTGGCGTCTCGGGCTGCTGCGGCTCCTCGGGTTCTTCGGGCTCTTCAGGCTCTTCGGGGTCTTGAGGCTCTTCAGGCTCTTCGGGTTCTTCAGGCTCTTCAGGTTCTTCCTTTGGTTTCTGGTTCAGCTTCTCCAGATCCTCGACGCTCGCCCAACGGTCATTGGCGCCGCCATGACCGATGGCTTCGAGCTTATCGAAGCTCGTCAGCCACTCGATATCGGCATCGTAATCGGCAGAATTTTCGAACGCGAAAAAGGCCGTGAGCAGAATCGTCGCGTGCACCAGCGCACTCGTGATCACCGAGGAGATAAAAATCTTCCCGCGATGCTCGGAGTCCTGCGTGAGAAGCACCTGCATCTCAGCGAACACTTCTTCGTCTGTGGTCTCGTCGGCCATGCGTTCCCGAAGATAACACCCATCCGTAAAAGACGAAGCCCGGCCCGAAAAATTTCAAGCCCGGCACCCGTCGTAGATTCGGTCCGAGCCGCTTATGCATTCCCGACAGGTCTTGTCGCCTCTGCTTCTGACTGTCATGATTTCATCATTCATAAAATGCCGACGGGGTCGGCGATTAAGGTGGCCACCATGTCCGACGATATCGTCAAGAAGTACATCGAACGCGTCGAGAAGTTACGCCAGAAGAACCAGTCGCGCGTCAGCCGCGAAGACCTGCAGTCGATCGCGCGTGAGGTGGGTTTGACCGACGCAGACCTCGCGGCTGTCGACGAACATGTACAGGCCCATTTCGAGCGCGGCAGCGGCTATGTCGACCACGGCCTCTGGGACGACGCGATCTCTGAATTCGAAGAAGCCTTTGCCCTCGCGCCGACCCGCGTTCATATCGTCTACGCACTCGCCAATGCGCACTACGGAAAGGCGCAGGCAACCGATCGTGAGGATGAGCGTCAAAGAGCTCTCGCGCTGGCCAAGGAATGTCTGGAACTCGATCCGCAATACCAGCCGGCCTTTACGCTTCAGAGTCAGATTCGCAGTCTGGAGATCGAGCCGCAGGCAGCACCTCAGCACGTCGTTTCGACAGGCTCGTCCGGCGGTCAGGGTCGGCGGCTCGTCCCGATCGTCCTTGCGGGGGTTGTTGCTATCTTGATTGCATTCGCGGGGGCTGTGTTCGTTTTCATCATGGCCGCCAAAGAAGACGTTGCCGGTGCCAGCGACGTGCCGATTCCTGCAGACCCCGTGCAGAAAGTCGACGTTCCCGTGAATCTCAATCCCATCGAGCAACCCGCCGAGGTCGCTGATTCGGGTCAGAAGCCCGTCGAATTCACGTCAACGCCTCAGTCAAAAGGGCTCGAGCTCGAGGTCAACAGGGCCAAGCATAATGTCTACGACGACAAGGGTTACCTGAGCATCAAGGCGCTCCTGCACAATCAAAGCGATCGTGAATTCGACGAGATCAAAGCCGAGATGAGGCTCGTCGATGAGGACGGTAAGCCCCTGAAAACACATATGGCCAGACTCCATGAATCCCATGACG
>CAYFTY010000544.1:0-3903 GCA_964346045.1 uncultured Bradymonadales bacterium
GCTGACGATGAAGCCGACCTGGTTCTGCTCGATGATCGAATAGCCCTGTTTCCCCACGCCCGTGCCGGCGAGCAGATTCTGAATATCCATCAGACGGCAGGGAGTCTTATTGATGAGGTACTCGCTCTCACCCGAGCGATGCAGACGCCGCGTCACCGCAATTTCGCTGACTTCCCGAAACTCTCGCGGAATCGTGTCGCCCCACTCTGTTTCTTCCGGAAGGCCCGTATTCTCGAAGGTGAGGGTCACCTCGGCCATCCCCATCGGCTTGTACTGCTGGCTTCCCGCAAAGATAACGTCAGACATCGACGAACCTCTCAGGCTCTTGGGGCTCATATCCCCCATGGCCCATTTGATGGCATCGACGACGTTCGACTTTCCGCACCCGTTGGGACCGACGATCGAAGTCATTCCTTCGCTGAGTTCGACCGAAGTTCGATCTCGAAACGACTTGAAACCCAGAATGTCGACTTTTCTCAAACGCATGCGCTCGAATCCTTTCTGGCGCTACCAACGTGGGCTTGCTTCCGTGCAATTCAGGAACGGCCCGCGAAGATAGCCGCTTCAACGACTTAGTTCAACCGATGCATGAGGTCAGACGCGCCAGACTTGCGACGCCAGGCCGAAAACAAAAGTGTTCTCAGAAACCTGCCGAGATTCCCTCAAGCATCACTTGAAGAAGGTACCTGCCTCCTGAACCGATCGCATCAGCCCGAACATACCGTTTTCAGAGGGCGTCCATGATCTCGCACGCAAGAGCTTCGAGTCTCGGATCCAGGAGCTTGAACGAGGAGCCATCGGTCTCGATAAAGAGGGGAATTCGTTTCAGCGGACTCGAATAAAATTCGATGATCTCGCCTTTTCGTTTGGCGAAATCTTCGAGATATCTCGCGGTTTGCGATGAATTCAGCGAGACCATCATGCGCACGAGGTACTCGACCGGCTCGGAAATCTCATCGGGTGCCAGCAGATATGTGCAGTCACTCGAGACATGCGATGCCGAAAGGTCCAGACAGAAAGCGGCCTCTCGTGAGCGCCTCGGCACGACCAGTTTCGGCGCCACCTGGTCTTGACGATTCCTCGGCCAGTGAATCCTATACCAAGGCATGCTTCCTTGCCTGGCCTCGCGGCGCGCCTCGAGGCGTTGCCGGGCCGATTCAAGACGCTGAAGCGGTTCACGCACCTCGACGTCTCCATCGAGCCAGAGCACGTAATCGTTGGACGGTGGCTCGACAAAGATCAGGTTCGGTGCGCAATCTCGAGCCCGAATCAGAGGCCGCCACCACCCGGCCCCATGCTCCTGACCCGCATCGATTTCATGCCGTTCAGCCACAAAATACGGCGTGCCTCGGTCGAGCTCGGGGTGCCGACCCGTCGCACGATCGAGACCACTCACGAAACCCTGCTGGTCACGCAGGTGCTCTTCCAGCCGGGGAAACCTATCCCAATCGGCCTCGCTCTTGCTCGCAAAAGGAAACCAGGGCCGATCATCTGCTTTCTGGATTGCACCCGACTCGAGGCCGAGCTCTCCGAAAGGCTCGAAACCCACGGTAGTCACCAGCGAATGATGCCCACGGGCACTGTCAAAGACTCCTCGACCCAGCCGATAGAATGTGAGCGGTTCGTGCCCGGCCATTTCAGCGCGAAGCCCCCTGGATGAATCAGCCATCAGCCAGTATTCGCTGGTCAGCAGCACGACAGCATCCGCAAGGTCGAGCGCGTGATGCATGAAGAGATAGGCGAGGTCCATGCGCGCCGAAAAGCGATCCTCCCACTGCGGATGCGCTTTGCGAATCGCGTCGAAGAGCGCCTTGCGCCCCTTCTCTCCCACATAGGGCGGGTTGGAAATCACCAGGTCGACCGAATCGTCGGTGTATGAGAGGCCATCTCCCCAGACGATTGTTGCGCTCGCGTTTGCATCGGCGAGTCGCAGAGCTGCAATCAGGGCAAGAAACGCATGACGCTCGACGCCGGTGAGATGCTCGGGACCGAGCACCCGGTCAGCAGCGAGCAAAAGCTCGGCCGCACCGCAGCTCGGGTCGACCACATGAGTGGGATTGAGCTCGGTCGCAAGCTCGGCCATCGACTGCGCGAGATCAGAGGGTGTGAAAAAGACGCCGCCAGAAGATCGGTGCTCGGATTCGATCCACTCGTCGGCCCGAGAAAGGTCATCGATGGGCTCGGCATCTGTCTCCCATAGATCACCGAGCTCATCCCAGATCGCTGGCTCGAGTATCGCTCGAAGTTTTTCTTCAGCGCGAAATCGCCCTCCGAGTCGACTCGATGCCGTAGCAAGCGCCCGGGCGCAGAGCCGCGCCAAACCTTGGTCTGAGGAGGGTCGCCTTGGGGAGTACAGTGTCATTGCAATTTTGTAACCTCGGGCTTTTCGCCCGCTCCGTATTCTGGAAGTGAGCAAGAATACTGCCTGCTCACTTGCCCGAGCATGCCCTTTATAACTATGCTGTTGCGCGTGTGGGGTCCACCCCAACTGGGCGAAATGCAATGGCGGACGAAACCAGCAGCGCCGGTCTCGGAACCGTGCTCGCAGGTCGATACGAACTGACGGAAGAAATCGGTCGTGGCGGCTTCGGCATGGTGTATCGTGCGCGACAACTCAACATGGACCGCGACGTCGCGGTAAAGGTCCTGCCACCCCAGTATCTGAATGTGACCGACGTGGTCGAGCGCTTCAAACGCGAAGCCAAGCTCGCCAGCAGGCTTCGACATCCCAATACCATCACACTTCATGACTACGGCCAGCACGAAGACCTGCTCTTCATCGTCATGGAGTTGCTGACGGGCGAAGACCTCGCCGATGTGCTCCAGCGAGAGGGACGTCTCTCGCCCGAGCGGGTGATGACCATTGCTCGACAGGTGCTCAAGAGTCTCGCAGAAGCCCACGAAGAGAAAATCGTTCATCGAGATTTGAAGCCGGAAAATATTTTCCTCTCGGTGATGGGAGACGATCACGATGTCGTCAAAGTCCTGGACTTTGGGATTGCGAAATTTGCGTTTCCCGAATTCGAAGACACCCACGACGAGAACGGTCGCTCGCTGACCGTGAGCGGCAGCACCGTGGGTACGCCCACGTACATGTCGCCCGAGCAGGCCGCCGGCGAAGACGTCGATGGACAAACCGACCTCTACGCGCTGGGCATCATCATGTACGAGATGCTCAATGGACGCCCGCCCTTCTACGATCGCGACCCGGTGAAGGTGATGCGCGCCCATCTCTTCGAGAATGTGCCCCAACTGCGTGATACGAGTCTGCGCGGAGGATTGCTCGACCGAGTCATCCGAAAGGCTCTGCAGAAAGAGAGAGAGCATCGGTTCTCGACGGCCAACGAATTTTTGCTGGCGCTCGCCGGTGAACCTGTCGCGCGACCCGTGGTGGCCGGGGTCAGCCTGCAGGCACTCGAAGAGCCCTCTACTCAGGAGTTCGAAGCCGATCACGAGTTCGACGATGGGCCCAACACCGAGGACCTGCCGCTCGCGCGTGAAGATGGATCTCCGGCTCCCGCCACGCTTCAATTTGCCCAGGCGATTGAACGAAAGGTCTCTGAAGAAGACTCGGTTCCCTTCGGTGCCCTTGGCGAAGATGCTCCCCGCGAGAAAGCAACCGTTCGATCCTCAATCACCGAGCAGAGCGGACTCACAGCTACCGAGAATCCCCCTCCGGGTATTCAGACGTCACCGAGCTCGGGCTCGTCGATTCTCACGGTGATCGACGCGCCAGACGAGGCCAGTGATGAAGTGATTTTGCTGACCACCAAAAAGAAGCCCGCGCAGAGGTCTGTCGAAGCCGCCGAAGGGCCGGTGCTCGAACGCAATACCGGTGAGCTGGCTGTTCAATCCACAGCGCCCGAAGATGCGCAATCTTCGGTCGATGAACACGCTGCACCG
>CAYFTY010000545.1:0-3893 GCA_964346045.1 uncultured Bradymonadales bacterium
GATCGAGTGCGGCGCCACCCCGAGTTCACCGGCAATCTCGAGACACTGGTGACCCGAGCATCGGCGCGCCGTGCTACGCTCGGTGGCGAAGACGCGGCCGTCCAATATCTGCGTCACTCGGGATACGGCCAACTTCCAGACTGGCGTGACGCGGATGAACCTTTCATCCGCGTCTTTCTCTCGGTCACCTACGATTACACCGAAAACCGCATCGCCGGACTCGCCGCGCACATCACGGCATCTCGAGACCGGCTCGAGATCATCGATGGCGAACTCTCTCAAATCGACGAGGACGGCGATGTCCACGAGCCCGATTGTATTGATATTTCGCGCTTCAAGAGCGCACCATGGACGGGCCATTACGAGGTCGATACCGGGGCCGAACTCGAGATGCTGCAGTCGTTTTTTCGAGGGCTCGTCGATCGTGTCCGCCTGCTCTCCGACGAAGACTTGGCACGCCTGCACTTCTACGTCTGGTCACGCTACGAGATGACCCAGCTGCTCGAGGCCTGCTCGCGCGTGGGCTCGGGTATGTTGGCCAGCCTGCGCGAGCTTTTGGGATGTCGAGAAAAACTCGAGCAGCTCATCTATTCATGTGTCCAACAAGATGTTCAGACCCGTTATGCACTGGGATGGACCGGAGCCGGTCTCGTCGTCGCAACCTCGGTGCCGTGGTTTGGTCGCCGCTACGACTGGCGCCGGCGTATCGGTGGCAAACTCGTCGATCTCGAAGAGGTCTTTCATCGCGATGTCTTCGACTTCAAACAGGATATCTACGACGACTCCAACGAGTGGGAAGTACGCTCGTGTTTTGCCGACAATCTCGTCGCTCCCTACTGGCATGCATACTGGGGCGAGCTCGACGACCTGCCCGAAGAACGACGCAAGACACCGGGCATCGAAGATTATCTCGGAGCCACCAGACCTGCCGTGCTCGAGACCTATCTCGAGGCTCGTGCGCAGGCAGCGCGCTGGCTCGAAGAGTCGATCGAATACAAGAATCGCTCGGTGAAAAAAGAGCCCATCGATCTGAGTTCGCTGCCTTCGTTCAAACTAGCGACCGAAAATGCCAGCTCGGCCGCCATCGATTTTTTGCGTTTTGATCAGCACGTCGCCTTCACCGACTGGTTGCACACCCATCTGACGCCTCCCTACGTGAGAGTTTCGGCCGGTATCTCACTGCCGATGCGCGACCTCGAGATGGTCGACCGAGACGGCCGCCGCGTGCGGGGGATCATCGATGCCGAGTCGTACCACACGACGCTCGAGGCGCTGCGGGCTCGCTGCCCACTCGAAGAAGGCGGCTTCGTGAGATTGACCGAAGCACGTGACCCACATCAGAGCCCGGGATTCCAGTCGCTCGTGCGCTTTGGTCGCACCGCGATCGTCAAAAAACTCGACTGGCGTACCGGCAAGATCGAGGTGCGCATCATTCCGGCCAGTGGCAAAGACGACGCCTACATGGTGCCGAGCTGGTCGTTCAATGAAGACTATCCACCCTGGCCCAACGCGACCCTCGACGCATCGATTTCGGATTTCGTCTCGCGACGAGTCGAGAGGCGTCTCTTGAAGGGTCCAGCGCGCGACGTCCATCCGCGCGGTGCGCACGTCAACGAGTGGTTCGACCCGCATCGGGCCTTCATCAAGCCGGCATCGACACCCGATCCGACGCGGATGCAGCATGCCCGCACGGCCCTCGACGGACTGGGATTCTTGGGGCGACGAATCGCCATCGTCGAGCGAGGCATGGGCGCACGCATTCAACTGGTGCAGGGGCCTCCAGGAACCGGCAAGACGACGTTGACCTCGGCAGCGCTACTCGCTCGCGTCCTCGTGCAGCTCGACGGAGGCGGCATCGTGCTGGTCGGCGCCGGAACGCATACTGCTGTCGACACCCTGATGGAAAAGATTGCCGAAACGATGCCGCGATTCGAGGATGCGCTGCCCGATGGGGCGAGCCTCGCGCCGATGAACCTCTTCAAGATCGATGCTCAGAAGGATGTGGGGGCGGTGCGCTCGCTGAAGATCCGCAGGCACGAGATCGACCGCCATCGCGACCGATTCAATCGATTGCTCTCACGGGGCGAGGTCGCCGTCGTTGCCGGGACGACCGCAGGTATTCTGAAATTCGGCGATGCCGTCGGTAACTACCTCGAGGATCATCGCGAGACGGGCATGCTCGCCCCGCTACTGGTGGTCGACGAGGCCTCGATGATGGTCTTTGCGCATTTCCTTGCGCTCGCAAGTCATGTCCATCCCGACGGCGCCATCATGCTTGCAGGGGATCATCGACAGCTCGCACCGATCGTCGCGCATGACTGGGCCAACGAAGACCGACCGCCCGCGGTGCGCTATCAACCGCATGTCAGTGCCTTCGAGGCGATCCGCGCACTCGAAGAAACCGTCCGCGAGAGCGTCGCGGCCGAGCGCCAGATCGTGCTCGACGGGCTCGAGGTCACCTTTCGTCTGCCGCGCGAAATTCGCGAGCTGATCAGCCCTGTGTACCAGAAAGATGGACTGCGTCTGCAGGGACCTCCCGACGAGGTCGAAGAACATTCGGGCTCTGAGCCCGAGGATGGGCTCAAAGCCGCATGGCATCGAGATACGAGCCTTGTGTTGATGCTGCACGACGAGGCTGAATCGAGAGCCTACAACCAGCTCGAGGTCGACCTCGTTCGAGGTGTTCTCGACGCCAACGCAGCCTCACTCAAACAGGATAGTGTCGCTGTGATCACGCCGCATCGGGCGCAGCGTGCGCTGCTCGGCGAAAGGCTCGAAGACTATTCGGATATCGTCGCCATGATCGATACCGTCGAGCGTATGCAGGGAGGCGAGTGCGAGACGATCGTCTATTCGGCGACCGCCAGCGATCCGGTCGCGGTTGCGCAAAACGAATCGTTCATTCTCGACCTGAATCGCAGCAATGTCGGGTTTTCGCGCACGCAGCGCCGGCTCGTGGTGATCTGTTCGCGTTCGCTACTCGACCATATTCCCGACACGGTCGAAGGATACGAAGCCGCGATGCTCTGGAAAATGCTCAGGGCGCGATGCTCGCGAGAGATTGCGTCCTTTGAGTTCGACGGCCATCAGGTGACGGTCGCGATCCCATCACTGCCATCGATCGACCAGAGCTGAAGCTCTCGCGCCGACCTCGCGGGCGGCTTCGACACTATCGATGACGATGCGGTGATGGTCGACATCGTGTTCGGCATAGAACTTTAAGAGACGCTTCTGCCAGGCCGTGAAGTATTCGACGACCTCTTTCTCGTCTCCGATCGATTCTAGATAGTGGCTCCACGACTCGATGCGATGCTTGCGCGTGGCGTGAATGGTCTCGGCGAGGACCTCGAGATCGACCTCGAAAACGATGGACTCGATGCCGACCTCGGCCAGTGAACGCAAAAGGCTCTCGGCACGATTGGCTTCTGCGGGAGTCAGCTCGCGATGTCTGACGTGGTGCGCCACCTGGGTGCCCACAAAACGCTCGACGAGTACATGCATCGAGGCACGCCCCCGCACGTCCGCAAATTTCGAAGTGTACTGAATATCGGCGAGCCAGACCACGCGGCGCGCAATCTCTTCGCAATGCTCGAGTCCTTCGGCAAAAGTCGCCTCGCCTTTACGACGAGCGTCTTCGAAAAGTCGGTCCGTATAATGCTCGGTGAGCACCAGGCGGCTCGAGCCTTCATATTGCTCGATCAGCTCATGTTCGATTGCTTGCAAAAGGGTGGATTTTCCGGCGCCGACGACGCCCTCGATGATGTAGCCCTTCATGAAAACTCCCTGAGACGACTCGCATAGATAAGCATAGCGCGTGCTGACGAATTGAGAAGAAGCAATCACAGCCGAGCCGGTCACCGAAACTGGCCGCCTCTCGGTGAAGACAATCACCG
>CAYFTY010000546.1:0-3888 GCA_964346045.1 uncultured Bradymonadales bacterium
GCTCGCAGAGATACTCGATACGCTGCCGTCGGGCCTGCAAGACGAGTTACGCGCCGATCGGATGGCCGCCGGGACGATCTTTCCTGAACTCAGTCCCGTCCAACCCGAGGGCGAGCCGGGGCGATTGAGTGCCATCCAGTCGCTGCGTCATATCCTCGCGCGGATTTCGGAGCAGCGTCCGCTGATGCTGGTCTTCAAGGATCTGCAGTGGGCGAGTTGGGACACCGCTTCTCTCTTGCTCGACCTCTTCAGCGAGACTTCGGGGATTCGATGCATGGTGGTCGGTACGTGGCAGAACGACACCGAGAGCACTCAAGAGCATCTCCTGCAGACTCATACGGATCTGGCACTCGTCGATGTCGAGCGCGTGCTGGTTCGAGGCTACACCGCCGAGGAGGCCGCCGATTTTGCGCGGGCAACTCGCGCGAAGCTGACCCCCGAATATTTTCGCTCCCGACTGCAGACATCGGTGATCAATCCGCTTCTGCTGCGAGAGTTGCGTCACGACGGCGACGATCTCGATGAGGGAATTGACGAGCTGGTCGATGGCCTCGATTCCGACTCACCCCGATCGTATGATCTCCTTTGCGAACTCTACGCTCGTCGCATCGAGCCGCTCGGCCAGAGGCCTCGGGCCATTCTTGGTATTGCGTCGGTCGCGTCGGGGCCGGTTCCCTGGGATATTCTTCTCGCCGCGGTCGAAGCCGAACTCGCATCGGCGGTCTTGCCGGCCGAGGGCAGTGAAACGGCCATCGAAGAAAGCCGCGACGAGCTCATTGCGAGTCGCCTCTTGAGAGAGGTCGACGACGATGGTGTTCTGGCGTACACGGCCTCGCAGCATCCGTGTCGCGCGGCGATGATTGAGGAGCTTTCGGAGCGCGATTACGCGAGGCTCTGCGGCCGGCTCGCCGATGCCTTTGGCATGTTGAGTCGCGAGCTTACGTCTCTTCGATTCGAGTATGAGCTTCGGGCGGGACGGATTCCCAAGGCGATGGAGTCGGCCCCCGAGGCAGCCGAAGAAGCCGAGCGTCGCTTTGCCTTTCATCGCGCTGCAAAATTATGGCGCTGGGTGCTCGACCACGAAGAAAAGCTTCCCGAATATTCGATGCTACGCCCGTCGTCCGAGCTGGCACGGGTAGAAGACCTTGCAGGTCGTCACGCCGAAGCTGCCGAACTCTACGAAGCGTGGGCCGAGGAAGCCGATTCGAGACGCGAGAGGGCCGAGATTCGATTGCGTCAGGCAGGGGCCTGGTTGCAGGCCGGCCAGGCGCAAGAGGCGATCGACTCTCTGGCGGCGGGCCTCGGGGAATTCGGCGTGGGCTACAAAACGGGTTTTCTTCAGTCTCTACGCGATCTTCCGGCGCGACTTGCGGCGTTTTCGACATCGTACGGAACCGAGAAAACCTCGAAATTGCCCGAGTCTGATGCGGCCAGCGACGAAGAACGGACGCTCGCCGAAATCTATTTTTTCGCGGTGGATAATAACGATTACCTCGTGTCCGCGAACGGCGCTCATTTCGAGGCGAGGCTCTGCAAATTGGCCGAGTCGACCGGCGACGCTGCCGTGCTGGGGATGGCCCGATTGAAGTCTGCCGAGGTTCAGGTCAAACGAAAGGGCGAGTTGAACCAGCGGATGGAAGAGTGGCTCGAGCATGCGCACGTCTTCTTTGGTGAATCCGAAGACTCAGGTTGGTCTTCACGCGCGTGGGTCGACGAAGGCTGGTTGCGCACGTTGGTAGGGGATTATGGCAAGGCGCTGCGCGCCTTTGACCATGCCGAAGAACACGGACGCGCCGCGCGCATGAGCCTCGCCTTCGACCATCGAAGGCTCATGGCAGGGCGTGCAAAAAGCGAGCTCGCTGTCGGGCGACTCGATGCGTGCTCGATGACCGTCAGGCGGCTGCTGCATATCCATCGAGGCGATCGCCTGGCTGCATTCATCGCGTATTCGATCCTGGCGGATGTGGCGCTATTGAGGGGCGATGTGGCTCGTTCGACCCAATTTGTCGAAGCTGCGGGCACCCAGATGCAATGGGCCGGGGCGGCTCGCGCGCGAGCTGATTTTGCGGCGTCGATTGCGAGGCTTCGGCTGGCTCAGGGGCAACCCGACGTTGCCATCGCAGAACTCGAGATTTTTCGGGATTCCGACGAGACCGGAGAGCTCTTTGACGATCCCGTCGCGTCGATTCGACTCAATCTTGCGCTCGGACAGGTTCTCTGTGCCGAGGCAGCACGGCAGCGGGATCTCGGGGTAGGGCGTTCAGACGAGACGTTGGCCCGCGCCAAGAAGATCTCGGGCGAGCTCGAGAGTCAGGTAGACAGCGTCAATCGTGTGCTTCACGGAGAGATTGCTCGCCTCCGCGCGAGAGTGTTCGGGATGCGTGGCCGACCAAGAAAAGCGCTTCGACTCATCGAAGACGGCATCCAAGAGTTGGAAGACTTACAGAACCCGCTCGAGGTTGCGCTCTGTACCGAAGTCAGAGGCTTGATTTTGATGCAGATGGAGAAGCCCGAGGCGCGTGGGGTCATCGAGCAGGCACGAGAGATGTACACCCATCATGGATTTTCGTTTCCGCTGATCCTCGAGGGGTGGCCTGCTCCTCGCGCAGCCGCATCGTTGAAAGAGGATTGAATTGGCGTTCGCTGCTGTTCTTACAACCATGAGACGACGAATCCCGCATCTTGTCGCGGTCATGTTATGCACGAGCGCCGGCCTCGTTTGGGCTCAGCAGAGCACCGATGGCCCTTATATCCTGCATGAGTATTTCTCGGGCGATGCGGCCCAATCGTCCGAAGGCGCTGGTGAGGGAGAGCCCGGAACCAGTGCAGATACGGTCGAGGGCGGGCCGCCTGCTCTTTCGATGGAACCCCAGAATGACGAGCTGATCTACGGCTCGGAAGGGCCTATCCGTGATGGTCGTTGGGATGAACCCTATGGTTCATTGAATCCCTTTTCGTCGTCGAATCGACTCGACTCGAACACCGACCGCGTCAATTCACTCGAATATTTCGCATCGTTCGAACCCAGCGTGATCCCCTACAAGCGGGTCGTCGCGCAGAACCGGGTGATTCGCGATGGCAGCGGGGAGTACCAGATGCGCCTCGACGCCGGCGAGCGCGTCGAAGTCACCCCGGGGCGGGCAGTTCCTGTCGAATATGAGCTATTCTGGGGCTCGTTCATGGTGCGAGCCGAGCCAACGCGCTGGCATCCGCTCGCCTCGGTTGCGCCCGGTCAGACGATCATCGACGTGCGCAGCGAGCCTGAGGTCGACCTCACGTTTTATCGCGACCAGGCGGGCAATTTCTATTTCCGCACACCGCATCGGGGTCTGTTGCGTTTGAACGTTCGCGTGGCCGTCGATCCATTTTATTTCAGCGGTGTGTTTCCGCCGGTCAGCTGGGAAGAGTTTCAATCGCTCCAAAAGCCGGAGTTTCCGGCGGGCGTGGGTGACGTCGCAGAACGCGTGCTGCGCGAGATCGGTGTGAGTCGCTCGATGGAACCATCGGAGCTGATGACGAGCATGGTCGAGTATTTTCGAAACTTCGAAGCCCGACCTTTTCCAGACGAGCTCAAGGAAGCGGGCGACCTCTACGAGACCATCGCTTCGGCTCAGATCGGGGTGTGTCGGCATCGAAGTCTGGCGTTCGTGATTACCGCTCAGTATCTCGGGATTCCGGCTCATTACGTCTACAACGAGGCTCACGCTTTCGTCGAGGTTGAATGGCCGGGCGTCGGTTGGCGCCGCATCGATCTCGGAGGGGCCGCAGATGAGCTCAATGCCGCGTCCGGGGGCAGTCGGTCGGTCCATAGCCCGGCCGATACGATGCCGCGACCCGAGCGCGCCGGCCTGGCCGCCCACTCGATGAACACAAACTACATCATCGCGA
>CAYFTY010000547.1:0-3885 GCA_964346045.1 uncultured Bradymonadales bacterium
ATGAGCGCATCGTACGCCACCTCTTGCGGCGTGCGTCCCGTACGCTCGGCCTCGGCCGCGACCGACTGGTCGTGATCAGGCTCGTAGTCGAGGTACTCGCTGAAGAGGAACATCTTGTCGAAGCTCGTCGCGATGAAATTCGCAAACTCGCCCGCATTGACCGGCTCGTCGGCCAGGATCTTTGCGCGAACCTCGGGATCCTTGAGCGCCGCGATCTTCTCGTCGTCGGTCTCGAGCCCGCCCACCAGCGTCCAATACGACGGATAGACGAGAAAGGGATGCGCCGTTCCCAGAAAGTTCATGAGGATGCCGATGGCGCGACCGGCCGACTGCGCGTAGAGCGGTATGTCGTTGTCGGCTGCGTCCTCGAGCTTTGCGAGCACCTGCTTCCACATCTCGGGCGACTCCCAGATCTGGCTGAGGTTGAAGATCACTTTCTGTCCCGACTTCTCGGCGATGTCCCGAAGCCAGTCCATCTCGCCGGGAACTTTGATATGCTCTAGCGCTGCTTCGAAAACGCCGTGTCCGGCTTCGGCCAGTGCCTCGCCGAATGCCTCGAGCTCGTCGAGCTGCGCGAAGGTTCCTGCGACCAGCACTCCGTCCGCCGAGCGATGCAGAGGCGTACGCGAGGTCGAAAAGCCCAGTGCGCCTGCCTTCAGGCCCTCGATCGTGATCTGCTTCATCTCTTCGATCTGCTCGGGCGTCGCGTCGTCGTTCTCGGCTCCGGCATCTCCCATCACGTAGCAGCGAACCGCCGAGTGGGGCACCTGCGCTGCGACATCGACGGTGCGTGGCATCTTCTCGAGTGCGTCGAGATACTCGGGAAAGGTCTCCCAATCCCAGTTGATGCCCTCGGTCAGCGCCGAGCCGGGGATGTCTTCGACACCCTCCATGACCTTGATCAACCACTCGCGATTCTCGGGCTTGCACGGCGCAAAGCCGACACCGCAATTGCCCATGACGACCGTGGTGCATCCGTGCCAGCCCGAAGGCGTAACGAAGGGATCCCAGGTAGCCTGGGCATCATAATGCGTATGGATATCGACGAACCCCGGGGTGACGAGGTTGCCTTCAGCGTCGACCTCGCGCGCGCCTCGTCCGTCAATGGAGGGCGCGACGTCGACGATGACACCGTCTTTGATGGCGACGTCGCCCATAAAGGCTTCCGAGCCCGATCCGTCCACGATTTTTCCATTCCGAATTACGATGTCATACATGGTATTTCTCCGTGTTTAATGTGTCGTGGCGCGGGTCAGCGCAGCCTCGTAAAAGTCTGGTTCTGGAAGGTTTTCGAGAGTCGAAAGCGCTTCGTCGGGCGTTGTGCCCCATCCGACGAGCAAGGTTTGCATCATCAATCGAGTCAGCCGTGCCGAGTCGAAGAGATCGGGCTGAAGACGTCCTAACTTTCGGCGTTCGATGATTCCCTGAAGGCTCGACCATCCGACGATGGCGAGTTCAGTGGGGTTGCCATCACTGAGTACGCCGCTCTCTTGCGCTGCGTCGATGGTCTCGGCCAATCGCGAGAGGAGGCGCATCGTGGGTTCCATACCTGCGCGCGCAGCCTCGTCGTCGAAGACCGGATCCGGATTCGAGACGAATCGGCCGATCAGGCGAAAGCGCTCGGGCTGTAGACGGTCGAGCTCGACGTACGCTCGACAGAGCACGGCGATTCGACCTAGCTCGTCGCCTTCGTACGTCTCGAGTACCGACTCCAGATAGCGATCGAAGTCTTCCAGGACCTCGATTTGCACCGCCATCAAGATTTCATCGACGCTCGAGTAGTAGCGGTAGAGCGCGCCTACGGTAAGGTCGAGACTTTCGGCGAGCCGGTGCACGCTAAAGTGGTCTACTCCGTCGGCAATCACCAATTCGAGCGCGGCTTCCCGGATGGATTCCAGGCGCTGAACGCGTCGCTTCTGACGCGTGGTGAGTGCCTTTTCTTTGGACTTCTCCGTAAACATGGTTCATTTTGTAAACAAGGTTTACGCTTTTGTCAAGCTCTTATGGATTTCGGGGACTTGTCACACGGGCGGTCGCCGCGCATGCTAAGACTCATGCTCGGTGATTTTTTCGAAAGCCTCTGGGACGATTACGCTCGCACGACGCCACGGGTCTCGACGATCCGTGAGATACTCGAAGATCGTGGTGAGCTGGTCGTCAATCGTTCGCGTTGCGCCACACGGTCGGCGGCGCACTCTTCGATGGTTTCATCACCTCGAACGCCGACAAGATCTTCGAGTCGACCGATGATCGGTGAATCGTAATCACGGAGTGCCAGACCCAGCTTGATCAGTCGGCGTCGCGATGACCCATTTTGGCCTTGAGCTCGGCGAGTGCGTCATCGACGCCGTGGTCTTTCTCGAGCGCACCGAATTTTCCCTCGAGTTCTTCGCCCTTCAATGACTCCGAGAGCTCGGCGCTGGCTGCGACTTCGTTTTCGAAGTCATCGACTTTGGAGGCACTGCGCTCGAAGGCATCGAAGGCCGAATTATCGCTGACCGCGTTGGCAGACGACGCCATCGAGGTTTTGGCTTCGACCCTCGCAGCCTTGGCCAGAAGCGTCGCCTTGCGGCTCTTGGCTTCTTTGATCTTCTTATCGAGGCCCTTGAGTGCCTCGACGAGTTGATCGACGTTGGCGTTCTGCGCTTCCCAATTCGCCTGATAGTCGCTGGCCTGCTCATCGAACTCTTGTTTGCGGGCAAGTGCCTGACGCGCCAGGTCGTCTTCGCCGGCTTTGACTGCCGTCATCGCCTTTTTCTCCCACTTCTGAGATTCCTCGAGCGCGGCATCGAGCTTCTTCTTGAGCTGCTTTTTGTCGGTGATCGAATCCCGCACCTCGAGCTTGGCCTTCCTGAGCTGATCCTCCATGTCGAGGATCAACTGATTCAAGACGCGCTCGGGGTTCTCGGCTTTCGAGGCCAGGTCGTTGACGTTGGCTTTGAGCAGGGTTTTCATGCGGCCGAAGATTCCCATGTGGTCTCCTGAATGATTTGTTTCCTCTCTTCAACGATCTCATCTTACACGATGATTCCATAGGCCGTGCAACACTCCTTTCGCTCGTGACGGCGGTAGTGTACAACATGGCTCCGAAAGTGGGCCGTGTTTCCGGATCGCAGTGGTAGATTCGATGACGACGTTGTGGATTGTACTGATTCCATTTCTGGCGATCGTCCCCGTCTTCGTGGCGGCCCGCATCAGCCGTGTTGCAAGTGCACTGGTAGCGGGCGTCTCGACGACGGTCGCGCTCGGCCTCCTTGCCTCGCTCACGCCCAAGATCATGGCGGGCGAGGTTCTCGTCAAAAGCTGGCCGTGGATTGAAAGACTCGGGCTGAATTTCTCATTCCGCGTCGACGGTCTCGGCTATCTCTTTGCGCTTTTGATTCTGGGGATCGGCCTCCTGGTCGTGATCTACGCTTATTACTACCTCAGCGAAAACGATCCGATCGGGTCGTTTTATGCCATGCTGATGACGTTCATGGGCGCGATGCTCGGTGTCGTCCTCAGCGAAAACCTCATCCTGCTGGTCATGTTCTGGGAGCTCACGAGTATTAGCTCGTTCCTGCTCATCGGCTACTGGAAACACGTTTCCAAAGCACGCCAGGGCGCGCGCCTCGCCTTGATGATCACAGGCGGTGGAGGTCTCTGTTTGCTCGGCGGTGTGATCCTTCTGGGACATATCGCCGGAAGCTACGAGCTGAGCGTCGTGCTGGCGTCGGCTGACGTCATTCAGGCCCACGCACTCTACGAACCCATGCTGGTTCTGGTGCTGATGGGGGCATTTACCAAGTCCGCCCAGTTTCCCTTTCATTTCTGGCTTCCGAACGCGATGACGGCACCGACGCCGGTGAGTGCGTATCTGCACTCGGCGACGATGGTCAAAGCCGG
>CAYFTY010000548.1:0-3885 GCA_964346045.1 uncultured Bradymonadales bacterium
ACGCCATCGCCAGCGCCCCGAGCAACGCGAGGCTGTCTCCAATCCATGCTTTGCCACCGACCCCGAGATTGCCGCCGCCGATGATTACGACTCCCAATGCCGACACTGCCAGCGCTGCCCAGATCTTGCCGCGCGGTCGATCTTTGCCCGTGACGACACCAACGAGCGCCAGAAAAAGAGGGGTCGCAGTCACCAGAGTGACCGAGGCCGCTACGGTCGTGAGTTCGAGCGACCATACCCAGGCGCCGAAATGGACAGCGTAGAGGAATCCTCCA
The DNA here is from genome assembly GCA_964346045.1 of uncultured Bradymonadales bacterium. Lineage (GTDB taxonomy): Bacteria > Myxococcota_A > Bradymonadia > Bradymonadales > Bradymonadaceae > CAYFTY01. The sequence continues at coordinate 276 of CAYFTY010000548.1, forward strand.
AGGAGCGCGTATTTCAGCAGGTCGCGTGGCAACCTCCCTCGACGATAGCCGCGCACGACAAACGGCGACAGGAGCACCGAGGCGAGTAAGAGACGAACGCTCGAAGCGACGAGCGGATGCGTGGGGGATGCGAGGCGAAAGAAGATCGCAGCGAAAGAAATCGCAACCACAGCCGTCGCCAGGGCGACCAGGAGTTTCGGATGGGATAGATCGGATGACACGAAGGCCTCGTGCCGGATGGAACAAGAAAGAAAAAACCGCGCGGTGTGCTCGAGGGACTCTTCAGTCCGTCCGACTTCACGGATACCGCGCGGTTCGACAGTGTCTGGGGTTTCCTCAGCGATGCGTTTGCCGCATTCACCAAGCGCTCTCTTTGGCTTGTTCAGCCGCCCTCGAGCGATGAGGCGGAGGTTTTATAAGCGGCAAACCCCGCATTGGGACACCATCTTTCCAGTCGTGTAAGTACAGTTGTGTTTCACTGGATCACCTCCTTGTCTCGGCCTAATTCGTGTCGCGACACCCAAGTCGCATAGCGTCGATGTGGACCGGAACATCGTCCGCCAGACGGGCAACCCTTCGGGCTGCTTCATTCCTACCGTCAACCATAGGATGCGGGTAATTCATTCCCGTTGCAAACAAGATTTCATCTTCTCAGCACGGGCAGACATACGAAGGTGGCGTAAGGTCTTGAATCACCTCCCATTCTGACCCGATTTTGCCGACCATTTTCTTGCGTGAAATCAAGATCGCTGCCTTCTCATCCAGAAAACTCAACGCGATCAGCGGCCGAAAGACCCCGGGCATACCCTCGGGCGTGAGGGCGATAGGCTCTTCGCCATTCAATCGGAAGACCGCAAAGAGTTCACCGCGGAACTCGCCGCACCCTGCGCCAGCTTCGGCCTCGACCACGAAATACATCACGCGCTCCGTGCGAAATCGGTATCCTACGAGACCACCGTCCCAAAACCCCGTGCCTCCACGAGATTCAAAGTCCTCTTGCAGCTTCTGCCACAGACCCAGAGACCGAAATGCGAGGCGTATCGCCTCATCGATCTCGTCGACTGGTTCGGCTTCGCGCACCTCAAAGCGCTCGCTCTGCCGGGCGGTCGCGGCCACTGCACCGAGGCAAGGTTCATTGAACTCAGCGGCCAACACGACACCTTCTCGCCCCGCCATTTCGTAAAGTGTTTCAACACCTCTTTTCGCGTCGTCCTGGATGACGAGCTCCTTTTCGCCTCGAGGAATCTGTGCCCTCGCAATCAAGCGCAGGTGCGACACAGTCCGCTCGCACGTCGTATTCGACGCCGTAAACGCCAGCACACTCAATCTCTGATAACGACGAAGTCGATCAGGAAGGGCCTGATAACGAACCGCTTTGTACGCGAGGATACCCTCGGCTTGCCTCGCACGTCCTTTGGCCCAGGAATCGTCCACTTCGGTTTCAACGACAAAGTAACGGTCAAATATGACCTGACCGACCTTCATCGCAGTGAAGTCGTCCGCGTCTTCATTCTCCGCCCCGTCTTTCAGGCGGGTCGGAGCCAGGATTTCCTCACGTATGATCCGCGGACCCGCCTGGGTAGACTCGAGGACAAGTCTCCTGGGACCCGTGTCTTTAAAGCTTCCAGATGTGGAGGTCTGCTCGAAATCAATGACCGCGACGGTCTCTCCAACGCGAATCTCGATGTTTGAGATCTCAACCGCCATCTCTCGTTCGAAAATGCGCGACCGCTCTTTTTCCCAGCCCGCACGATTATATTCGATGCGCTGCTCTTGCGCTCGGTTGATGCCGATCATGCTGGGTGCATAAGTGTCCATATACGAGACAAAATCGCCTTCGTTCTGAGCGTCCAACCACGTTTCCAATGTCGACTCCACTCCTTCACGAGTGAGTTCAGGATAGGTAGCACTTTCGGGCTCTACCGGCGTCGCGGGTACGGACGGCCGATTGGGAGACCGGTCGGGCTCAGGCGCGTCTTTTTTGTCGCAGCCGAGCGAAAGAATCAGGAGCGCGGCAAGGAGGATCGTCGGGGTTCTCATAGGCGTCTCGTGAGAGTTCATTTTTGCATCACGTCCCATTTGGGACGCTGCCAGCTATTTCTCAGGGATTCTAACGTGGAGAACACGGCCTTCTCTTCGTTTTCACGACCGTCGAGGAAGAAGACGAAGTCCATCGTTGGACCGGAGTCATAGGTCTGATCGAACTGGCGCACAAGCTCATTTGCTGGAAGCGTTCGTCTGCCCATGACCTCGGCAAGCTCGAGCTCGAGGCCATCGGAGTATCGGTGTGGAACCCACGCCTTGTAGACGACCTCGGTGCAGACGAGAGTCTCGTCGGTCAGAAAGTCGAAATTGAAATCGTAGGCTCGCCCGATGAACGCGAAAGCACGGGCGACGGCCACTGCTTTCTCGACCTTGTCGGCGCGAGGCCGCATGCCAGCCGCGTAGTCGGCTCCCAGCCCCTCGATCAGCGTGCTGAAGCGCACACCCTCGCTGACGGCCTCGATGATACGGTGCTCGCCGTCGGCCACATACTCTTTCCAGGCTTCCGGGTAGGCCTTCTCGATATGACTCACCAGGTCTTGTGAATCGTGGTACTTCTGAACATGCGCTTTTACGTCCGGATCGTCGAAAAAAGTGCGCAATTCTTCGGGGCTTCCGATGTAGAGTTCCGAATGAGGCCAGAACCCGGGAAGTCCAACATTGGAAAGATACCAATTATGCCGGGTCACGAGGATGTCACCGGGCTCGAGTTGGTCTCGAACTTCTTCGAGTTGCTCGGTGTTGATCAGATGTTCGTGCAGTCTTTTGACCCGCGTGTCGCCCATCCATTCGGCCACATTTTTCTGGACCGGGAACCATGCATCGAAGCTCATGTCACGGACGATGTCGAAGGCGTTGTAGGAGAACTGTATCGCAGCTCGCTGGCGCAGCTGCTCGGTCGAAGCCGCGGCGTAAGCGACCGACTTTTTCATCCCCCATCCACACCATTCTTTCCGCGAACAATCGGCGTCACGAAGAGCTGGCTTCACCGTCTTGAAGTATTGCGCACTCCCGAGCAGACGCGTGACTGCCTTCACATGAATAATATTCCACTTCAACGACTTGAAAGCATCACCCGGGATATCGTAACGAGGCGCGCTCTCATCGAGCATCTTCTCCATCGGCTTGCTGGGAACCGTCAGATCGATGAACTCCAGACCGTAGCGATACTGCACGATCCACGCAGAATAGCTGACCAGAAAGGCCTCTGCATGCGCTCTTCGCTCAGTCAACGCGTTGTAGGTGTGAAATTTCTTCCAGTAGCCCTTGATGCCGTCCAGTGCGCGCATGTAATCGAGAAGCGTCGCCCAGATCATGCGCAATTCACCTTTCTGCGCGGGCGTCAGCTCAATCTCCTCATCTTTGGGGAAGAGATCGGGACGAGAACGTGCATACTCGATCGTATCGGCGAGCCCGCGATCGTATCGCTGCACGAGAAGGAGGTCGTCTTCGACCTTCTGACGACGTTCCTCCTCTGTGAGCGTCTCCATGGTTCGGGCCTGGCTCGCCTGACCCTTTTTGCAGCCAGTCGCCGCCAGAAACGCGAACGTGAATGCAAGGAGGCACC